>JBBQRJ010000038.1:0-18770 GCA_038214955.1 Aggregatilineales bacterium
CCCCGACCCCTCTCCGAACGGAGAGGGGAGACAAGCAAGCCTCACCCCGACTCGAAAAGCAGCCTCACCCCCGACCCGAAAAGCAAGCCTCACCCCCGACCCCTCTCCGAACGGAGAGGGGAGACAAGCAAGCCTCACCGCTGACTCGAAAAGCAAGCCTCACCCCTGACCCGAAAAGCAAGCCTCACCCCCGACCCCTCTCCCAAAAGCAGGAGAGGGGAGACAAGCAAGCCTCACCGCTGACTTGAAAAGCAACCTCACCCCCGACCCCTCTCCGAACGGAGAGGGGAGACAAGCAAGCCTCACCCCCGACCCCTCTCCCAAAAGCAGGAGAGGGGAGCAAGCAAAACTAGCGCAGGTCGAGTTCGCCGGCTTCGCCGATGGTGTGAATTTTGAGGAAGTTGGTTTGACCGCCGATGCCGAACGGCACGCCCGCAATGATCACCAGCAGGTCGCCTAGTTGTACCAGTTTGGCATTGACAGCGGCACGCACGACGATGCCGATCATTTCGTCGATGGTATTAAACTCTGGCACCATCAACGGGAAAACCCCCCAGACAAGCGCCATACGTCGATAGGTGATTTCGTTGGGTGTCACGCATAGAATTGGCGTGCGGGGACGTTCTTTAGCGACGCGCCGTGAGGTGTAGCCCGTCATGGTTGACGTGATGATCGCCTTACAGTTGAGGGTTTCGGCAATTTGACAGGTCGCCTGACTGATGGCGTCTGAGATGGCTTCGCGCTCTTCCAGTTCGGTCTTCACAATCGCATGATCGGATGAACCCGCGCCCCGAATGATGTGCTGTTCGGCAATGGCGGCGATGTTGACCATCGTTTCGACTGCCCGCAGCGGGTACAAACCACTCGCGGTTTCGTTGCTCAACATCACGGCGTCCGTACCATCCAGAATGGCGTTGTATACGTCGCTGGCTTCGGCGCGAGTGGGGCGGGGGTTGTCCACCATTGAATTGAGCATTTGCGTTGCGGTGATGACCGGCTTACCCGCTTGATTGCACAGCCGAATGATGCGTTTCTGGTGAAACGGAACTTCTTCGGCGGGTGTTTCGACACCAAGATCACCGCGTGCAACCATGATTCCGTCGCTGGCTTCGATGATCGACTCGATGTTTTCCAGCGCCTCATGCTTCTCGATTTTGGCGATGATCGCCGCATTGCCGCCCAAGTGCCGGATCAACCAGCGCATTTCACGGATGTCGTCTTCTGAACGGACGAACGACATGGCGATATATTCTGTGTTCTTGGTCATGGCGAACTCAACATCTCTGCGATCTTTTTCGGTGATTGCAGAGAGTGTGAGGCGGGCAGTTGGCGCACTAATGCCTTTGCGTGAGGTGAGGTTGCCGGGGACAACTACCTCGCAGATGAGCGAACGCGCCGCAGTCGCACGGACGACAAATTCCAACTTGCCATCGTCCAACAGCAACGCCATGCCTGACTTAATATCGCGCACAAATTCGGGATGGGGCAAGCTGATCACGTTGTTTGTGCCGTCTGCCTCATCGAGAGTCAGCGTCAGTTTGTCGCCTGTTTGCAGTACAAGGGGTTCATTGGCAATTTTGCCAATGCGAATTTTAGGACCTTGAATATCGGACAAAATGGCGACGACTGCGCCTTCTTCAAAGGCAATGCGGCGCACATCGTCAATGGCTCTGGCGTGCGTCTCGTGGTCGCCATGAGAGAAGTTGATGCGTGCAACATCTAAGCCAGTGCGAATCATCTGGCGGATAGTTTCTTCATCGCGTGAAGTTGGTCCAATCGTTGCGACAATCTTCGTGCGCTTACCGTTGATGCGATTGCTGATCAATTCCACGCCCTCCAGAAAACGATTTGTTTAAATGTCGAGATTTAGGTTGGTGAATGCTGAGAGTCCCGCGTATTTTGCCGCACTTCCCAGTTCTTCTTCAATACGCAGAAGTTGGTTGAACTTGGCAACACGGTCTGAACGGGAGGGAGCGCCAGTTTTGATTTGCCCTGCGTTCATGGCAACGGCGAGGTCGGCAATGGTGGTGTCTTCGGTTTCACCACTGCGATGGCTGGTGACGACGGTCATGCCGTGACGCTGGCTCAACTGTGCCGCCGCCAATGCTTCGGTCAGCGAACCGATCTGGTTGAGCTTGAACAACAGCGAATTGGCGGATTTCTCGCGGATTGCCCGCTTGACCTTTTCGACATTGGTCACGAGCAGATCATCACCGACGATTTGCACACGATCACCGACGGCGGTCATCAAACGCGACCAGTTTTCCCAGTCGTTTTCGGCTAAACCGTCTTCCAAGGAGATGATCGGGTAGCGGTTGATCCAGTCGATCCAGAATTCGACCAGTTCTTCACCCGAAAGCACACGTCCCTCAATATCGAGGTGATATTTACCATCTTCTTTGTTGTAGAGTTCTGATACGGCGGGGTCTAGCGCGATGCGAACCTGTGAACCGGGGGTATAGCCCGCCTTCACAATGGCTTCCATAATCACGTCAAGCGCCGCCTGATTCGAGCCGAGGCTTGGCGCGAAACCACCCTCATCACCGACGGTTGTGAGGAAACCCTTCTTTTGCAGAATGCCCTTGAGTGCCTGATAGATTTCGACACCCGTTTGGAGCGCCTCGCGGAACGAGGTCGCTGCGATGGGCATGACCATAAACTCCTGGAAGTCGGTTGCGCCGATGGCGTGCTTGCCACCGTTCATGATGTTCATCATGGGGACGGGCAAGGTGTGAGCGTGGACACCGCCCAGATAAGCATACAGGGGAAGCCCAACGGATTCAGCGGCGGCTTTCGCTACTGCCAGCGAGACGCCTAGAATGGCGTTCGCGCCCAAGTTGGCTTTGTTCGGCGTGCCATCGAGTGCCAGCATTGTGTTATCAACCGCCACTTGATTGAGCGCATATGAACCGATCAAGGCTTCGGCAATGGCGCCGTTGACCGCGCTGACCGCTTTTAAAACGCCTTTGCCGCCGTAACGCTTCTTGTCGCCATCGCGTAGTTCTAACGCTTCGTGTTCGCCTGTTGATGCGCCGCTTGGCACAATCGCACGCCCAAATGCACCATCTTCGAGCGTGACTTCGACTTCAACCGTCGGGTTGCCACGCGAATCCAGCACTTCACGCCCATGAATGTGTTCGATAATTGACATTGTGATCTCCTTCGTGTGCAATTCAACCCCAAATCATCGGGATTATTTTCACGGCAAAAACGTTTATATGATACCTCGTCTTTCGCATGTCGAAAGTGTGATCCTGACACGAGAACTCTTGTGGGCTAAAATAAACGAACTATGTGGTTTGAGAGGTTTGCTTATGGAACGTGCCGTGTATCTCGATCACTCTGCGACGACGCCGATTGATGCGCGGGTGCTAGAGGCGATGCTGCCGTTTTTCACCCAAGATTTTGGCAATGGCGCGTCGGCTCATCGTTTTGGGCGCAAAGCCGAAAACGCGATTGAAGATGCCCGCGAAAGTATGGCGCGGATTTTCAACTGCAAACCGGAAAACATCATTTTTACGAGCGGCGGCACGGAAAGCGATAACCTTGCGATTCGCGGCGCGGCGTGGAATAGAGTACAGCATGGGCGGCACTTGATCAGCACGACGATTGAACACCCTGCGGTCATCAACACGGTTGACCAGATGACGCGGCTGATGGGATTTGAGCGAACGCTGCTCCCGGTTGATGCACAGGGTAGGGTCGATCCTGAAGATTTCGCGGCGGCGTGCCAAGCGGAGACGGCTTTCGTCAGCGTGATGACTGTGAACAACGAGGTCGGCACGATTCAGCCGATCTCGCAGATCGCGGCACTGGCACGCGAACGCGGCGTGTTATCGCACACGGACGCGGTGCAAGCGGCGGGTCAACTTTCGCTTGATATGGATGCGCTCGGCGTGGACATGATCACGATTTCGGCGCACAAATTTTATGGACCCAAAGGCGTCGGCGCGTTGATTTTGCGGGATGGGGTGGAACTCGAACCAAGTCAAAGCGGGGGAGCGCATGAGGGCGGGCGGCGGGCGGGGACGCTGAACACGCCGGGGATCGTCGGGATGGCAAAGGCGCTCGAACTGGCATATGAGGAACAACGCACGACACACTATCAAACGCTGCGCGATCAGTTGATTGACGGGGTGCTGGCGAACGTTCCGGGTGCATATTTGACCGGACACCCGACTCAGCGGCTTCCATCACACGCCAGCTTTGTGATCGAAGGCATGGACGGCAACATTTTAACCATGCACATGGATGTTAAAGGCGTGGCGGTGAGCAGCGCATCGGCGTGTAAGACGGGCAATCCTGAACCGTCAAGCGTGCTGCTGGCGATGGGGTATCCGGTAGAATTGGCGCTCGGCAGTTTGCGCCTGACGGTGGGTAAGGATACGACGGCTGAAGACATCGAATACGCGATAGATACGTTGGCAGCAACGGTAAAAAAGCTGCACAAACTAAAGCAAATCTAACCACAGAGAACACAGAGAACACAGAGAATATAGAGAACACAGAGAATATAGATAAATAACCTGAGTTTCGGATAGGTCTTGTTGATTCGCTTTAGCCTCACCCCCCAACCCCCTCTCCCAAAAGCAGGAGAGGGGGAGCAGAACGTTTCAGAACGGGTTTGAAAGTTACACTGTTCAAAGACGATTTAAGGGTGAATTAAAGCTATCCAAAACTCAGGTTAAATAGCGAAACTGAATATTGTCTGTGTGACCTCTGCGAACTTTGTGGTTTAAGTGAGGGTGATTTTGAGTGAGAAGAAGCGAGTCGTAGTAGCGATGAGCGGCGGCGTTGATTCGTCGGTGGCGGCGGCGCTGTTGGTTGAACGCGGCTATGACGTGATCGGCATGATGATGAAGCTGTGGTCGGAAGAATCGATCACGGCGCATAACCGCTGCTGCACGCCTGATCAAATGCATGATGCGCGGCGGATTGCCGACAAACTGAAAATCCCGTTTTATGTGCTGGACACGAAAGAAGTCTTTCGCAACATCATCGTGAACTTCTTCATTGAGCGTCACCGCGAAGGAGTCACGCCGAACCCGTGTATGGAATGCAATCGTCATATCCGGTTTGACTTTTTGCTTAAAAATGCGCTGGCGCTGGACGTTGATTATTTGGCGACGGGGCATTATGCGCGAGTTTCGCATAGTCAAGATGGAATGTTTCAACTCCGCAAGGGGTTAGATGATGCCAAAGACCAGAGCTATGTTTTAAGCGTGATGGGACAGGAACAGTTGAGTCACACGCTGTTTCCGGTGGGGGAGTTCGCTAAACCGGAAGTCCGCGAGATCGCGGCGCGGTTTGGTTTGCCGACAGCCAGCAAAAAGGATAGTCAAGACCTGTGCTTTCTGGGGGATGGTGATTATCGCCGTTTCCTGCGGGAGAATGCACCGGAAATGATGACCGTTGGCGTGATCGCACGGCGTGACGGTACGATTCTGGGCGAACATCAGGGTTTGTCGAATTACACGATTGGTCAGCGTAAGGGGTTGGGCGTGACGAGCGCCGATCCGCTGTACGTGATTGATATTCAACCCGGCGCGAATACGCTGGTGGTCGGCACGGCGGAAGAACTTGGCGGACGCGAATTGACTGCCAAGCGAGTCAATTGGGTGAGCGGGGAAACGCCTGTTGAGCCTTTCCGCGCTGAGGTGAAAATCAGGTACAAGGCAAAGCCCGCTCCTGCGCTGATTGAGCCGTTGGAAGATGGACGGATGCGAGTCACGTTTGATGAGCCGCTGCGCGACATCACGCCGGGACAGGGTGCGGTTGTGTATCAGGGCGATGTTTGCTTGGCGGGCGGGATTATCGAACGGCGGGAAGCATAGCCTCACCCCCCGACCCCTCTCCGCTCGGAGATGCAAATTAGCCTCACCCCCCGACCCCCTCTCCCAAAAACAGGAGAGGGGGAGCAATGATTATCGCACGGGTGGGCGGAATAGGATGGCGGTGACTTCCGGGCTGAACAACAGCATCAGCGCGGTTGCAATGATGATGTACTGTCCGTAGGGAAGGGGGGTGAACAGCTTGTAATGTCGCCCTGCCAGCCGCCGCACGACCAGATAGACAATTGCCCCGAATGCCCCCAAAAATACGGTGATGAACATCGCGGCGATCAAGGGCTGCCAGCCGAGGATTAAGCCTGAGAGCGTGATCAACATCACATCGCCGTAACCGAATGCGACCTCGTTAATGGGGTGTCCGTTCAGCTTCGAGAGTATGTAGGTGAATAGAAATCCGCCCATGTACAGCAGGAAGAACACGCCGAAACCCATTAAAGCGCCTAAAATCGACTGCCCTAAGTCTGCACCGTAGCCCGTGATTGCTGCGTCAATGAGCGCAATCACGTAGGAGGGGATGATCACCACGAACAGAATTAAACGGTGTTCGAGGTCGATGATGGTGATGAGCGCGAATATCGCCATGTAGATCAACCAGAAAACGAATTGCAGCGTCGTCATTTTGGGGTCGTCTGACGTGCTGGTAAGCGCCAAAAGCATCAACCCGGCGGTGAGCAGTTCGGTTGCAGGGTGACGCCATTTGAGCTTCGCACCGTTCGGCGATGTACGCTTACCGAACAGATAGGCGGTTAAGCCAAGCCATGCGATTACAGGGCGCGGTATGCCGTCGGGGTAGCGCGGCGGAAACTGAATGGGGCGACGTTTGGGCAGGTCGTCGGCAAGCATGTTGACCACGCCGCCAACCAGAATGCCGAGCAAGGCGATCAATAAATAGAACATGATGTATGACTCCGGTGAACCCGCGCAAAGTACGCGCTAACGCGGAATAGGCGGCGCGGGAGGCAGTAACATAAGCGAACCAATGATCATGAGGATGAAGGCGATTACGGCGCTTGTCAATATGGCGATTCGGGCTGCTGATGAGAGTGGCAGCGATTGGTCTTCGGGCGGCGGGTTGTCGCCAATGTGTAGAGCAATACGAGAAACTTGCGTGTAGTCAATGCGCCATGCCAAGAAATGAGGCTGTTGACGATCTTTTAGCCCGACAATCAAATAAGGAGTAGCGGGGTAGGCGGCTTGTGCCACATCAATGGGCGAGGGAATGGGGTCGCCTGTGGGGTGGGTGTGATAGAAGCCGACCAACGAAAGATTATCTATGCCGCCGATTACGCGGGCAAGTTCTCGCTCATCCATGTGATAGTGATGTACAGGGTCAGCCGCAATATTGCGGATTGCTACCACGCGCCGAACCTGATCACCCACACCGAGCAACACACCACACGCTTCACGCGGGAGTTCGCTGAGTCCATGTTCAGTGATCTGGCGGGCGTGTGCGTCACTCAAGCATAAACGCAACCATAAGCCCACTTACTGATTTTCCTCTGGTGCGGCGGCAGGAACAACAAATGGCTCTACTTTACGATCTTGCGGTGGATTGCGCGATTCGTAGAACAGGTCAGCGGTGAGCGTGTACGACCCCGCCGGATCGGTGAGTCCGCGCAGGTGCATGGTAAATTCCATATCGGCGTGCATCGTCTCGATGATGCTCAATTCGCTGACGACTTTACCTGATTCGGTGCGGGCTGCCAGCAGCAGATTGGGGCGTTCCATGAATGGGGTGACGCGAATGTGAATATACACGCGAAATCGATCTGGATAGACGACGACCTCTAGTTGTTCGATTTTCACGTCCTCACGCGGGTGGGGCGCGTGTTCTTCGTCAAAGAACTGCATGTTCATGCGGGTTTTCCTGTGATTGCTTTTAATGCCGACCATGCCTGATCAAATTGATCGGCTTGGACGAGCAGATGATCGCGGGTGAAGGCGGCAAACGGGAGAATGGTCACGCCTTGCGCCGCCAGTGCAGACGCCACTTTTGCCATAAAGCCGATCAGCGACGGTTCGAGTTCAATATCCAGCGTGATCAAGCGGTAGACGGCTTCGCTTGGCGTATGCCCGATCAAGCGGCGGGCAAAATCACTCACGGCGTCGTCGGGCATGACGAGAGTCACCTCGTCTCTATCCAGAATGATCGCGCCAAACGGCTCGTTGATCTCGGCAAGGACGCTTGCTGCTGCCACAAATGCGCGTGCGGGCAGCTTGATCAGGCGGTAACGCTGGTTGTCGGTGAACAGCTTTGCGGCTTTCAGCGCGTCGTCAACCGTTTGCGGCATCGGTGAATCCTATTCGTCGAATTGATATGTGCCTTCAGCATAATATCTTATCTGACGGCTTGCTAGTTTTTCTTGCATCCAACGGCGCAGAATCTCGTTTTTCTCATGTAAATCTTTGTCGGGGTCGCGCAGAAATTCGAGGGGATAGTTGACGCGAATCGCCCGTCCATCCACAATATGGCGGCTGATTCCCGGCGGCAAATAGGCGTGGGCTTTCGCGGCTTCCATAATGTCGTCTGGTTCGTAGCGCGGAAACACGACCAGCGCAATGGCATCGGGGTAGAGTGACCCTACTGCGCCTGTATCGGTCAAGGTGGTGCGGTGGAGCGCGGCATTTTTCTGATAGACCCCAACCACATTACGCAGCGCGGCGTTCCGTTCGTGCAGGGAATTGACGGGTGCATGAAGCGAGATGATCTGTCCGTCACGCAGATGCAAATAGGCGATTGCGCCGTCACTGTCGCCCTCGCTCACCGTTATGTCGGGCAAGGAGCGCAAATGGCGGATAAACTCATCTGCATTCCAACCTGCGACGACATGCTACCAGTTATCTAGTTCGATGAGTCCGCTGTCATAGCTGGCAACCTGGACTAAGATATGCGGGTAGTTGAGGGCGCTGAAACAGTAGGCGCGGTTTGCACCATCCAGAATAACGTAATCGCCATTGCTCATGGGTGCGACCAACGGCGGGTTGATCATGATGTGGGCAGATTTTAGGCTTTCGATCAGCGGTACAGAACGCTGCATATCGTGTTCTTCGTGAGGCTTCAAACTTCCCGTAGACACGATTCGTAAATCTGGCGTGGGGACTTCTCTGGTTGTCGTCATATGCAGCCTATCTATCCGTTAAAAGACAAGATTATCATGTACGCTATTTGACGGCAATTTGTCTAGGATAGATTGCACAGAACTTCCGGCGTAGTCATTAGAGGATTTGTACATGGGTGCTAAAGAACAGGGGGCGAATGCGGTAGAAGGTCGCTGGTTGACACTCCCGCGAACGCTGTGTTTTATCCTGAATGGGGATGATGTGCTGCTGATGAAACGAGCGCCGCACAAGCGTATTTTCCCGAATCGCTACAATGGGGTAGGGGGACACATCGAACGCGATGAAGACCCGCTCACGTCTTTGCGGCGCGAAGTCGTTGAGGAAACCGGACTCCACGTTACTGATGCGCGTCTGGTGGCAATCTACAACGTGGACGCGGGGGACACGACGGGGATTACGTTGTTCGTGTTCACAGCGATCAGTCACGAGCGCGAGGTGGTGGCGAACAGCGAAGGTACGCTTCACTGGATGCCACGCCGCGAGGTGTACGCGCTTGATCTGGTGGAAGACCTGCCGCTGATTTTGCCGCGTATTCTGGACAATCCGCCTGATGCGCCGTTATTCGCGCATCTTAGTTATGATGATTCTGATATGATGCGCTTGCGCTTTGCTGAGGCTGCCGAATGAGTGATATGCCCACCCCAATGAATGAACCAACAAATGAACCAACAAATGAACCAACAAATGAACCAATGAATCAAACGCGCCGGAGTCCGCTGCGGCGGCTTGGCTGTATCATCGCGCTGATCTTCTGGTTCGCGCTGCTGCTTGTGCCGTGCTTGCTGCTGGTGATGGCGACTCAAGGGCAGATCGCCGTATCACAGGGGAGCTTGCCGGGACAGCAAATTCGCGTGTGGTTGATCATGGAGGCGGATGAGCGCGGGTTCGGCGTGTCTAGCACGACGGCACAGCAAACTGACCCGAATACGGCATGTTTGCAAACGAACACACGTTTTCTGTTGTGGGTGGGTGATGCGGATTCGCTGAGTTATTGCGACTGCTATGCGCGTGAAGACGCGGAATCAGCGTGGCAGACTACCAGTACCGAGTTAGGCGTGTGCGAGCCTCAATAGTGCATCAGTTCGGGCAGTTCTTGCGGATTGTCGGCAATTCGCACGCCTGCCGCTTTGAGGGCGGCGATTTTGGCGTTCGCGGCGGACTTCTCATCTTGAATTACCGCGCCCGCGTGTCCCATTAAGATGCCATGTGGCGCGGTTTTCCCGGCGATGTAACCAAAAACGGGTTTGGTCATGCGTGACTTGATGAATTCTGCCGCGTCGATTTCACTGCGCCCACCAATTTCACCGATCAGCACCACTTTTTCGGTGGCGGGGTCTTCCTCAAACATCATCAATACATCGACAAAGGATGTGCCTAGAATCGGGTCGCCGCCGATGCCGATGATGGTAGATTGACCGATTCCGACGTTTGTCAGCGCGTGGACGATTTCATACATCAGGGTGCCGCTGCGAGAGACGACTCCCACTTTGCCCGGTCTGGCTAGATAACCGGGAATGATGCCGATGCTCGCCTCAGCGGGACTGAGGACGCCGGGACAGTTGGGTCCAATTAAGCGGGTGCGCGTATGCGAAACATATTCGCGGATACGCATCATCTCTAGCACGGGAATGCCTTCGGTGATGCAGATGATCAAGCCGATGCCCGCATCAATGGCTTCATAGATGGCGTCGGAGGCGGTTGGGGCGGCGACAAAAATCACGCTGGTGTTTGCGCCCGTCGCATCAACGGCGGCGACTACGCTGTCAAACACGGGTTTGCCGTGAACCCAATCGCCGCCTTTGCCGGGGCTGACCCCCGCAACGATGTTTGTCCCATACTGCATCATCTCATGGGCGTAGTGGTTGCCTTCGCGTCCGGTAATGCCCTGCACAATGACAAAATTCTCACGATTGACCAGTATCGACATTACGTCTCTCCCGTGGTGGTTGCGTGGATAGCGCGTCGTGTCGCTTCGCGGAGCGTTCCTGCTGAAATAAGCATCGGGTGTTTCGCGCCATCGAGGAGCGAACGCCCATGATCACTGTCTATGCCGCTCAAAAAGACGATAATGGGGGGAGTATCGCGTTGAACAGCGCCTAGAATAGCCTGTGCCGCATTGACGCAGTGAGCCGCCGCAAACAGGGTAATTAAAATAGTACGCACATTTGGACTGCTCAAAATCAGGTCTAAGGCAAGCGTCAGCTTATCGACATGCAAATCGTTGCCGATGTCGAGAAAGTTGGCGGCAAGCAGCGTGTTGTCGCTGTAAAGGGCTATCATATCCATTGTTGCCATTGCCAGCCCTGCACCGTTGGACAACACGCCGATTTGCCCCTTGAGCGGTAAATAGGTGATACCGACTTCGCGTCCGCGCCGCGCATGGTAGGTTTCGTCGGTCAGTTCTGCCAAAAAATGATGCTGGCGAAACAGGGCGCTTTCATCAACCCGCATAGAACATCCGACAGCGGCAATTTCACCGTTGATGAGGGTTAGCGGGTTAAGCTGGACGGAGAGTGCGTCGGCAGAGGTGTAGCAGCGATATAGATTCGTCGCCAAACGGATGAACTCCCCCCAATGTTCGCGGGGGAGGTTCGCCATGTTACCCAAGTTTCGCGCCTGATAGTCACGCAAGCCAAGCAGGGGACTAATGTACTCCCGCCCAATTTCGTCACTGCCCTGAAATACGGCGATCACGGGGCTGACGCTGACAAAATCGGCGGTGATGCGTACTCCAAAATGGAGTGAAGAGGCTGCACTTTCCACCACTGGAATATCGAAGCGCGAAAGATAGGTTTGCAGCGCATCGAACTGCACATTCATGAGTGATCAGACAATTTCGATCTCCTGATTGACGATTTGCGCGTCAGGGTAGTGCTTTTCGATCCATGTGATGATGGCGCTCATGGATTGGTCAACATGATGGGTCGAAGTCGTCACCGTCACAATGGCAATTACAGAAGACTCCCAGATGTCATGGTAGTCCACTTCTGAGGTCGCAACATTGAAGGTTCCGTGCAGTCGTTTTAGAAGGGACTTCAAAATGCTGCGTTTCTCTTTGAGCGATGCGACTCCCGGCAGATGCAGTTCCAATGTACATAAACCAATGGCAATACGAGGCATATTTTGTTAGGTGGGTGGGATAGGTGAACACATTTCTATGAGTATAAGGGGTTAAGGTGCAATTTGCGATACTTGAGGCATAATATACACATAGAACACATCTAAAACACATCACCCTGAAAGGATAAGCATGACTTATCGCGTAGTATGTATTGAAGACGACGCTGAGATGATCGATTTACTGCGTTTACTCCTCACAAGAGAGGGGTATGAGTATGTTGGGGCGCGTGGGGGTGTGCGCGGTTTACAAGCCGTTCATGACTCGAAACCTGATATTGTCCTGCTTGATTTGATGATGTCTGATATGGACGGGTGGACAGTGTATGAGACGCTCAAACGCACGCCCGAAACGAGTCATATCCCGATCATTATTGTGACGGCAGCGGCGCAAAGTGATGAAAAGTTGATGGAAATGCGCGTGTCGAAAGCTGACCAATATATTGTGAAGCCGTTTGGGGCGTCACTTCTCATGGAACTCATGCGCCGCATCTTGCCACGAGCGTAAAACCTAAGAAGCCATTTGAGAAGTTCAATTTTATCTGGACATGCTGACCCCACCCCCGACCCCTCCCCGAATTCAGGGTGGGGAGCAAGCAAAAACAAACGACTTGGGAATACAGAGACACTTTTCATACGGTCTCTAAGAACATAGTCTACTCAGGGAAATGCTGATGGAACTTATTCGCCGTATCTTGTAACGAGCATAAAAACCAAAAACATAGTAAACTTTTTTCAAACTTGCTCTGAGGGGAAGACTGCCTGATGAAAAACGCTTATCGTCTTGTTATTGTCTGTGTTTTTTTGCTCGCCGGGATGGTGATGGTGTCCGCACAGACGGATAACCTGCTGACGAACCCCGGTTTTGAAGCACCATTCGATGCCGTGGAAACCAGCACTATTGCCACCGGATGGACGCCCTGGTTTATTCCTGCCGCAGAGGGAATGAACGCATCTGACAACGTTATGCCCGAATATTTTGCCGCGTCTGATACGGTCAATGGGTTGAGCCTGACTCCGCGCATTCATGGCGGGGAAGATGCACAACAGTATTTCTCGTATTATTCCACGCATACGGGCGGCTTGTATCAAGAAGTCACCGGCATCACCGTTGGTACACAACTTGCGTTTAGCACATTCGCTAATTTGTGGGCGTCTGATGCCAGCGAAACCAGCGATGGATCGGGCGAAATTCTGTTCAGCGTCGGGATTGACGCGAACGGCGGCACCGATGGCGAAAGCGCCGACATTGTGTGGTCGGACAGTGAGCCTGTGTACGACAATTGGAGCGAATACAGCGTGTCTGCGGTGGCACAAGCCGATACCGTGACTGTGTTCATTCGTTCTACGGCAACGGCTAAGATTGCCAACAACGTGATTTACGTCGATGATGCGACGCTTGCAGCAGTGAGCGGCGACGTTCCAGTTGCAGTTGCAACCGAAGACGCTGGCGTAATAGAAGTTACCGAAGCGCCTATTGAAGTCACGGTTGAGGTCATGACCGAAATCGCGCCTGTTGAAGTCACGGTTGAAGCGATGACTGAAATTGCGCCTATCGAAGTCACGGTTGAAGTCATGACCGAAGTTGCAGCTATCGAAGTCACAGTTGAGGCTACTGTTGAGGTTATTCTCCCGCCAACGGTTAAACCTACAGTCGAACCCACGTTAGAACCCACCATCGAACCCACCGTTGAACCTACTGTCGAACCCACAATTGAACCCACCGTCGAAGCGATAGTAGAAGCCACGCCAGCGGGCGAAATTCAGGCGACAGTCGAGCCGACACAACAACCATCACCCACGTTGAACACGACAACATTCCCGCAGGCGATCAATTACATTGTGCAATCGGGTGATACGGTTGTGGATTTGGCGCTGCGTTATGGCAGCAGCATTGAAGCGATCACGATTGCCAATGGTTTGAACGAATTTGCGTTCATTGTGGCAGGGCAATCGCTGATTATTCCGGTGATGACTTTACCTGCGCCCACACTGCCGCCAACCGTCGTACCGCCAACCGTCGTACCGCCAACCGTCGTACCGCCGACTATCGCTCCAACGCTCGTGCCGACGCTTATCCCGACTGTTGCGGTTGTGGGCAGCGAACCGATTGCGGTGGGTGAACCTGTCACGTATGTGATTCAGTTCGGGGATTCGCTGTCGAGCATCGCAGCGCGTTTCGGGACGACGACACGCGAACTAGCACGTTTGAACGGCATCACCAACCCGGAACTGATTTACTACGGACAGTTGCTCGTGATTTCGGTGGGCAGTCCCACGCCGTTCCCGACGATGGCAGTCACACGGGCAGCAACGCAAGTCGCCACACCCGTACCAACGGCGGTGACAGGGCAGTCGTACCGCGTGCAGCCCGGCGATAACCTGTATGTGATTTCGCTGCGCTTCGGCGTCACGGTTGCCAGCATTGTTCAGGCGAACAATCTGGAAAACCCGAATCGCCTATTTGTCGGGCAAATGCTGATTATTCCGCAGTCATGAGTTCATACCGCGTCCTGCGTAATGCGGATACAGGCGCGGTGGTCTTAGGGCGGGCGCGGTGGTGTGCGAGCTTCATGTGCCATTTCAAAGGCTTGATGCTCGTCCCGCGCCTGCCCAGTGATCAAGGCTTGTTGTTCGTCACTCGAAATGAAGGACGTTCACACACGGCGATCCACATGTTTTTCATGCTGTTTGAGATCGCCGTTGTGTGGCTTGATGCGTCCGGTAACGTGGTTGATAAAGCGTTGGCGAAACCCTGGCGTCCGATGTACGCTCCACGAGCGCCCGCGCAGTATTACATTGAAGCGAATCCTGATTTGCTCGAACGTGTGCAAATCGGGGATCGCCTCCAATTTGATGAGGCTGTTTGATCTATGAGTCGCCGCTTGTTGTTATTCTTGCTCATCCTGTTCGTTCATGTTTCAACCGGGTTGGCGCAAGAGACACCGCAGACCAACATCACCATACACGTTGTCCAACGCGGCGAAAACTTGTTCCGCATTGCGCTCCAATTCGGGACCACCGTCGATGTTTTAACGCAACTCAACGGAATCACGCTGGCGGACAATATCTTTGTCGGTCAGCGTTTGCTTGTCCCCACCGCGACTACGGGCGTAGTTTCCGGTCAGGTTCACGTTGTGCAGCCGGGAGAGACGCTTGCAAGCATCGCGGCTCTGTATGGCTTCACTGCGGACGTGCTGGCGACCCAAAACAGCATCATTGACCAGAGCGGCTTTTATGTTGGGCTGGCTTTGATTGTGACCCCACTCACCGAACCTATCCCCGCGCCTGAAAACTCTGCCGCGCCGCCTTTCATACATACCGTGGTGCGTGGGGAAACCCTGTTCCGCATTGCCACGCAGTATGGCTCTACGGTTAACGAACTGGCGGTTGCAAATGGCATTGCTGACCCCGAAACGATTTACGCCGGACAACAGTTGATCATCCCCGGTTTTAGCGTGCCTCAGCTTGCGCTTGATCTTCCCGCGCCGCTGACAACATTTGAGATGATGCCGCTGGTCTTTACTGAAGGGCAAACGGGTCGCATTCGCGTGACGACAAGCAGCCCGGTCAATGTGAGCGGAACGTTTCTCGCACGGGGCATCAATGACGGTGTTGAGCAAGATAACACGCGCCACACGTTTTTAGTGGGTATTCCAGTGGGTACAGCGCCGGGAATTTACCCAATTACGCTCAACATCACTGATGCGACGGGCGTGCAAGTGCCTTTCACCGCGAACGTGCAGATCATTGGCGGCGGCTACTGGCAGGAAACTATTACCGTCTTATCGGATCGCCTTGATTTGCTTGAACCCGCTGTCAATGAGGCTGAAATCGCGCTGTTGTCTAATGTGATGAGCCAATTTAGCTCGACACGTTATTTCGAGGCGGCAATGGGGCTGCCCGCCGCCGCGCCGCTTTCGTCTTACTTCGGGAATTTCCGCTCCTATAATGGCGGTACCTTGCAGAGTGTTCATATTGGTACAGATTTCTTAGCTGCGCCGGGTGCGCCTGTTTTAGCCACTGCGCCGGGTCGGGTGGTGCTGGCGGATACGCTTAATGTGCGCGGCGTAGCCACCATCCTTGATCACGGGTGGGGAGTGTATACCGTGTACTGCCATCAGACGGAACGGTATGTGCAGCTTGGGGATATGGTGACAACGGGACAGGTGATCGGCAGCGTGGGCAGTACAGGTCGTGTTACCGGGGCGCATCTTCACTGGGAATTGTGGGTGAACGGCGTTCCAGTTGATGCGATGCAGTGGGTTCAGCAGTCGTTTTCATGATTCGTCGCAATCCTTTCAAGCCACGCCCTAATCCTGCATGGAATCAGCCGGGACGCATCCGGCAAATTTTTCGCCACGAGCGCGGAATGCTGCTGCAATGTGAAAACGGTTGGGTTGACCTGACGCTGGTTGCGCCAGATGCCGTGCGCGTGTGGTGGCGTCTTGAAGATGACCACACACCGCCGAAATTTCAAACTTTGCGTGAAGAATATTGGCTTCCCGTCGAAGACCAATTTTTGGACACCGAAGAAGTCATTGAACTGACAACCAGTTCGCTCATCTGCCGTGTGAATCGTCGCCCGTTTCGACTGCGGGTTGAACTGCTGCCTGATCGTCGTCTTGTGTGTCAGGATGCCGCCGGAATTGGCTGGCGTGAGACGGGAGAAATCTCGCTCTCACTCAACTTGACGCCCGAAGAAATGTCGTGCGGGTTGGGCGCCCGTGCGTCTAAGCTCAATTTACGCGGGAAACGCTACAAATTGTGGAATACTGACCCCGGCGTGATCAAGCGCGATACTGATCCGCTCCCGTTTTCGTTTCCGTTTTATCTGGGCGTGCGGCAAAATGTCGCCTATGGGGTGCTGTGGGATAATCCGCATCGCGGTAGAGTCGATTTGACGGGCGGCGAACTGGTTTTTGAAGCTGAACGCGGCGAACTGATCTACACCGTGATCGCGGGAGTCGATGTCAACAGCGTTCTGCGGCGTTACTATGAACTCATGGGGCGGATCGATTTGCCGCCGATATGGGCGCTCGGTTACGGTCAAGTGGCAGCGCCTGACACGCTGGCGCAAGTGCTGGCGCAAGCACAAGTTGTGCCGACTGATCTGGTTTACCTGACAGGGGATATTCAGCGACAGACTATCGCGCAGTTTCGTAAAGCGGGCGTGCGCGTGATCGCGTCGCTGACGCCTTCTGTCCCCATGAATGATGGAGTCCCCGCGCTGAAGGCGGCAGATAACAGCCCGTTCACACCGAACGGCGTCACGGTGATTCCCGATTTTACCGACCCAATGGCGCAGTTTGTGTGGAGTGATCGCCTTGCCGCGTTACTGAAGGCGGGGATTGATGGGTTTGCACTTGAAGGAGCAGAACCCACACCGATCAGCGCGGCGGGTAAAGTGATCACGCTGCCGGATGAATTGATTCACAGCGATGGACGCACGCACGCTGAAAATCACAACCTATACAGCGGACTGATGGCGCAAGCGTCGCTGGCGGCGTTCAATGCGGAACAACGTCCGCTGGTGATCACGCGGTCAGGGGGACTCAATACGCCGCGCTCGGTGTTCGTGCGGACAGGCGGAAACGCGCCCACATGGGACAACCTCAAACTGAGCATCAGCCAGATTATCAACATGAGTTTGTCTGGCGTAATGCTCGTGGGGGCGGAAGTGAGCGGCGATCCCGAATTGTATACGCGCTGGTTGCAAGCGTTGTCACTTGTGCCGCTGCTGCGAGGGCAGGGAGCGCCGTGGACGTTTGGTCAGCCCTACGAATTGATCAACCGCCTGACGCTTGATCTACGGGCGCGTTTGCTACCTTACCTGTACTCGGTGATCGCGGTCAGCCGCCAATATGGGACTCCGGTGATACGCCCCCTGTTTATGCTTGATTCGTCGCTGCGTGCTGTCGAAGATTGCTACATGGTGGGGGATATTCTGGTTGCGCCCGTGGTTGAAAAAGGCGCGGCGGGTCGCTCTGTGACGCTGCCCAAAGGATTGTGGTACGACTATTGGGCAAACGAGCCTGTGCGCGGTGGTACAACCATCGAAGTGACAGCGGCGCTTGAACGACTGCCGCTGTTTATCAAAGCAGGGGCGATTATCCCCATGCGCTCGTCTGAACCGGACACGCTCAATTTGCATGTGTTTCCCGGCAATGCTGAAAACGTGCATTATGAGGACAGTGGCGACGGGCGTGATTTTGAAATCGGGGATTACCGCTGGATTTATATGTCGTGTATGTGGGATGGCGGCGATGCTCGTTTTGTCATCACGCGGCGGTCAGCGGGGCGGTTTGAAGCCCAATACAAGCATATTCGGGTGGAGGTCGTCGGGTTGTCGGGCGAACCGGCTGAGGTCAAACTGGATCGTCAGCGTGCGCCTGTCTGGTACTATGATCGCGGCGTGTTGGAAGTGAATGCCGATGAGTCGGTCAACCGCATCTAGATCACGCGGCGGATTTTGCCGAATGATGCAACGCTGCAACGGCGTCCGTGGTAGCAAAGAATAGCCTCACCCCCCAACCAGTTCTCCGAAACAGGAGAGGGGTAGCAAAGAATAGCCTCACTTCCCAACCAGTTCTAACAGGAGAGGGGGAGCAAAGAATAGCCTCACCCCCCAACCCCCTCTCCCAAAAGCAGGAGAGACCTTTTCAAATGAGTGCTAACCGAATT
>JBBQRJ010000039.1:0-17895 GCA_038214955.1 Aggregatilineales bacterium
ACAATGGACGGAGTCGTGTTTAACCCCGGCGCGTACTCGCATACGTCGATTGCGCTGCGCGATGCCGTGAGCGCGATCAAGATTCCGGTGGTTGAAGTGCATCTGTCGAACATCCATGCGCGGGAAGAATTTAGACATAAATCTGTCATTGCGCCGGTTTGCGTCGGGCAAATTTGCGGCTTTGGCTGGCGAAGCTATGTGCTTGGTCTGGATGCACTGTTCGGAAATTTGGGCATTCTTGACATCATGTAACGTATTGCCAAGCGGTTGGTTGGTAATGTTAGACAAGATCACCAATAATCATGGCTTGTTCATTTTGTATAATTCGGACAAGATGATGTGATTTTACGATAAGGAATCGACTGATGACAAAAGAAGCGGTGCTTGCTGCCATAAAAGAACATCAGGTGGTATTTATCGCCCTGTGGTTCACCGATATTACAGGTATTGTCAAAAGTATCACCGTTCCCACGCGCAAAATCGAGCAGGTGATTGATGATGGTCTGCATTTTGACGGATCATCAATTGAAGGGTTTGCACGAGTCGCAGAAAGCGACATGATGCTGCTGCCCGACCTCGATACGTTTGCTATTTTACCCTGGGATACGCCGAAAACCGCACGGTTGATCTGTACGGTACGCACATTGGACGGCGATCCGTTCATTGGCGACCCGCGCAGCATCTTGATCAAGGTGCTGAATAACGCCGCATCAATGGGTTATGCGTTCCAAACGGGCATGGAACTTGAATTTTTCTTATTCCGTTTGCACCCCGAACTTTTCCCGCTGCAACCCTATGACAGTGCAAGCTATTTCGACATGTCGAACAGTGGGAATCCCGGTGTGCGTCGGAGTATGCTGTCTACACTCATGGACATGGGTATCCGCGTCGATTCTTCGCATCACGAGATCGGGGCGGGGCAGCATGAAATCGACTTCGACTATAACGACGCGCTCAAGTCTGCTGACAACATTTTGACGGCACGGGTCGCGCTTCGCACAATTTCAGAGCAAAAGAACTTGCACTGTACGTTTATGCCGCGCCCATCTGCCAGTTTGCCCGGTTCGGGGATGCATACGCATCAAAGTTTGCACGACATCGGCACGGGCGAAAACGTGTTTGTGGACACGAGTCATGAATATGGTTTATCAGAGACGGCGCGATACTTCCTCGCGGGGCAGTTGTGCCATGCGCGGGCGATGTGCGCCATCCTTGCGCCGCTGATCAATTCGTACAAACGCTTGAGCGTGAGCTTTGAAGCGCCCAAGTATGTGACATGGGCGCACGTCAACCGGGCGGGCGCAGCATTGATCCGCGTGCCGCATATCGCCGCCGGAAAAGAAGCGCATACCCGTTTGGAACTGCGCTGTCCAGACCCTAGCGCCAACCCTTATTTAGCAACGGCGGTCATGCTAGAAGCGGGGTTAGACGGCATTCGTCAGCAAATGCCGCTGCAAGATGCGCTCGAAGAATCGCTGATCAAGCCGGATCGGTCACGGTTACGCCATACCGAAACGCTGCCTACCTCTCTGGCAGAGTCGCTAGAGGCGCTCAAGCAGGATGATGTGATCATGAACGCGCTTGGGCATTACATCAGTGACCGTTATATCGCCGCAAAAGAGCAGGAACTGGACGAATATAACCGCCAAGTCACCCCCTGGGAACTGGATCGGTATATCAACCGATTTTAGAAAGTTAAAAGTTAAAAGTCGAAAGTTGAAAGTAAACGAATCACCTGGGTAATCGCATCAAGTTACACTTTGGTGGGACGCCCAACGGGGCGTCCAGACTTAACCTGAGTTTCAGATAGAACCCCACCCCCGACCCCTCCCCGAATTCAGGGAGGGGAGAAAACAAACTTCTCGCTTGTCAGTTTAAATGGGAGAAGGATTTAAGCTGAGGGGAGAAAAAGCTATCCAAAACTGAGGTTACTTAAAGCAACCTCACCCCCCGACCCCCTCTCCGAAAAGCGAGAGGGGGAGATAGCCTCACCGCCAGAGGCTAAAGCCTCCGGCTACCAGAAAAGCCTGTAAGCCTCCTAAAGGAGGCTGGTTAGCCTCGTGAATGGGTTTTTTTTCATAGCCGACTCTTTGAGGGTCAGGCGGCAGAAACAGATGTCGCTTGCTGCACAGCGGACGACGCCTGCGTCGTCCCTACTTTAAGATGCGAGTTAAAAGTCCGGTTCTGCACCTTTAACTGCTTTTCAGGATCAGGTTATGGATGCGTGATACGGCAATTTCGCCGTACTGTGTTTCGACCACCAGTGATAGGCTGCAATGAGAGGGTCCCTGCGCCAGCGCGAGAATCGGGACTCCTTCGAGCGAGAGCAAAATATCGGCGGTGAGCGTGTGAATTTCCCCTAAGCGCGTCCCGATCACCGTGACGACTTGCACGGGGCGGGTATTCCATCCATCGGATTCTTCGCTTTCACTCAACGCCACCTGTAAGCTGTGCAGCGCGTCGGGTCCTGCGCTGGTGGGAATAACAAAGCAGACGAAACTTTGCGTGGATGACTGCGACGAGATCATCACATCGGTGTTGCTCCCGGTGATCTCGGAGAGTTTGACATCCACGAGTTTCGCTAAGTCGGCGAGTGATCCGCTGTGGTTTGTAGACATCCCCAAGCCTTGAATTGAGGTTACAGCGCGAATGGCGGGCTGCATTCCCGCGACTTTTTCGCGGACTAACGTTCCCGGCTGCTGTGGCGTGTAGACATTGCGAATACGCAGCGGAATCATTTTTTCGCGCAATGGGTTGATCATGCGCGGGTGTAAAATTCGCGCTCCAAAATAGGCGAGTTCTGCCGCTTCCTCATAGGACAGCGTGGGAATCACGCGGGCGTTGTCCACCTCACGCGGGTCAGTCGTCATTAAGCCGTCTACGTCTGTCCATACCCATACTTCACGCGCATCACTGCCCACCCCTAAGACGGATGCGGTGTAATCGCTGCCGCCGCGCCCTAACGTGGTGGGTTTGCCCGTCACACTGGAGCCGATATAACCCGTCACAACAGGGATGATCCCGCGCTTGAGCAGAGGCAGCAGGTTATTGGCGATCCGTTCGCGGGTGAGCGTTAGATCAGGCGTGGCGTTGCCGTAGGCGTTGTTGGTGATGATCAAGTCGGTGGCGTCTAACGCGACGCCGCGCAAATTGTTCTGTCGCAGCAGGGCAGCGACGACTCGCGCCGCGAGCCGTTCCCCGACATGCACGATCTTGTCGGCAATTTCAGGTTTCAACGTGTCTTCGTGGCGTTCTGCCACCGATTGACAGGTATCGAGCATGTCGAACAGCAAACGGTCAAGGTCAGTTTGCAGGGCGCTTTTTTCGGTTGTCCCAAGTGGCAAATGCTCGATCAGCGCAAGGTGACGAGTTCGCAGGGTAGCGACGATGCGTCGATAGCCGCGCTGATTGTTCAACTGGGCAAGGTGCGCCGCTTCAATGAGCGCATCTGTGACGCCTTCGAGCGCCGAAACGACCAGAATGAGGTTCGTCCAGCGTTCATGTTCATATAGGACGATGCTCAACAACTGGCTTAGTCCGGTTGTCATACCGACGGATGTACCGCCGAATTTCATCACAAGTGTACTCATGGACGCCGCGATCTGATGGGAGAAAACTGTAGGTTATCAAACTAGCACCGCGTGGAATTTTTGTCAACACTTTGCGATTGTCACGTTGTCGCCTATGATTAATGAGGGTAATGCAACGTATTTTTACTAGGTAGTAGGCATCTAATGACCGATCAACCTCTGGAGATTCAAAAAACAGTTGCCGGTGTGCGATTTCACCGCGTCGGCAAGCTGTATCACTTTGAGTACAACGAATACCCCGACTTAAAGGTCGGTGATTACGTTATTGTTGAAACGGCACGCGGGCGACAAATGGGCGAAGTGATGAACTTCAACGCTCTTGATGAAGCCAACCGTGATTACAAACCGATTATGCGTATGGCAAGTCCGCGTGATTTGATCCTCAAGCATCACTGGGAATTACAGCAAGACATCGTTATCGAGTCCTGTCGCCAGAAGGCGAAAGAGATGGGCGGGTTCGGTGATGTGAAGTTCATCGCCGCCGTGTACAACTATGACGGAAGTTTGCTCACGTTTTTGTATACCGCCGACGATAAAGTCAACGTTAGCAAGCTGTGGAACGAACTGACGCGCATGTTTCCCGCACAGGTCGATATGCGGCAGATTGGTCCGCGTGATGTCGCCAAACTGCTTGGCGGGTATGGCGCGTGCGGTGAATTACGCTGCTGTTCTACGTTCTTGACCGACTTTAGCCCGATTTCGATTAAGATGGCGAAAGCACAGGGTATCTCGCTCAACCCGTCCGAAATTACGGGGATGTGCGGGCGCTTGCGCTGCTGTCTGGTTTACGAATACGAACAGTATGTGGAAGCGCGGCAGAAACTGCCCAAGAAGAACAAGCGCATCGGCACGCCGTTTGGCGAAGCAAAAGTCGTTGATGTGCTGCCCCTGCAAGATGCGGTTCTGGTTTACATTGAAGAACACGGTTTGCAAGTCATCAAGCGGGAAGAAATTGTGCCGTTAGAAGAACTTGAGGCACTGGCGAAGAAGGCGAAAGAACCGTGTACCGTTCATGGTGATGAAGGCTGCGACTGCGGCGCGAAACCTCCAAAAGCGAAAGCTGAAACGGTGACTGCCGCCGCACCTGATACCGACATTGAACCACAAACAGATGTTGATACCGCAACCGGCGAGACTGATGCACATACGCACGCTGTTTCGAGATCGGATCAGTCGCCGTCCGGTCAATCGCATCGACCACGCCAGCGCAAACGCGGGGATAAACGGGATCAGCCAAAGCCTGCACAGAACGCACAGAACGCACAGACGGTACAAAGCGCACAATCCGACACGAGTCAGCCATCGACGGAACGTAAAGATCGCCCACCGCGACAAGATCAAGCGCCGAAACCTGAAGGACGGCGGAAGAATAAGCAGCGGCAAGATCGCCGTCCGCCGAAAGCACCGGATAAGCCAGAAACATCAGAATAATAGCCTCACCCCCGACCCCTCTCCCAAAAAAAGGAGAGGGGAGGAAGGGATAAGCCTCACCCCCGACCCCTCTCCCAAAAAAGGAGAGGGGAGGAAGAGATAAGCCTCACCTCCGACCCCTCTCCCAAAAAAGGAGAGGGGAGGAAGAGATAAGCCTCACCCCCGACCCCTCTCCCAAAAAAAGGAGAGGGGAGGAAGAGCGGGAGAGGGGTTGGAGATTGCGTTGCGGTTAAGAATTGATCGGGGCAAACATGGCGGACGGAATCAAACGGGTGATGGGGGTGTTCGCGCACCCTGATGATCCTGAATTTTTCGCGGGGGGAACGTTTGCACGGTGGGCGTCGGAGGGGGCGCAGACCGTGTTTGTCCTCGCTACGAGCGGCGACAAGGGCAGCAGCGACCCCACGATGACTCATTCGGTGCTGGCGTCCTTGCGCGAAGTTGAAGAAAAGGCGGCGGCGACGGCGTTGGGCGTGCAAGAAGTCGTGTTTTTGCGCTACCCTGACGGCGAACTGACGCCTTCGCTTGACCTGCGGCGCGATATTGTGCGGCAGATTCGCCTGTTTAAGCCGGATACGGTAGTCACCTGTGACCCGACGGTTTTCTGGTTCGGGGATCGCGGGTTGAATCACCCCGATCACCGTGCGATTGGAGAGGCGACTCTCGATGCGGTCTACCCTACAGCGCGGGATCGCTTGAATTTCCCGTCGTTGGAACGGGATGAAGGCTTAGAACCGCACAAGGTCAAGCACCTGTATATTAGCGGAACGACCAGCGCCAATATCAAGGTGGATGTCACCGCGCATGTTGAAACCAAGATCGCGGCATTGCGGGAACACAAGAGTCAGATTGCAGATATGGAAGCAATGGCGGAGCGTCAGCGGGGCAACCGCGACCCCGAATCGCCCCATGATGCGCCGCGTTACATGGAATCTTTTCGCGTGATTACATTTGATCGGTAAGCATGTTTCCCTAAGTTTCGGATATACCCCACCCCCGACCCCTCCCCGAATTCAGGGAGGGGAGAAAACAAACTTCTCGCTTGTCAATTTACACGGGAGAAGGAATTAAACTGGAATGATAATAATTGATCGGGGAGAACGATGGCGATTGATTTTAAGGCTCAAGCAGAAGCACTCCGCGATGAACTGATCGCACGGCGGCGCGATTTTCATCAACACCCTGAACTCGCGTTTGAGGAATTTCGCACGGCGGGGATTGTCGCGCAAGAACTGAATAATCTCGGCTTGGAAGTGCGGACAGGCGTCGGCAAAACGGGCGTAATCGGGATATTGGAAGGCGGACGCGAGGGGTTGACTATTCTCATCCGTGCTGATATGGATGCGCTGCCCATTCTGGAAGAAAACGATCACGATTATAATTCGACTGTGCCGAACAAGATGCACGCTTGCGGTCATGATGGGCATACGGCGATTGCGTTGGGCGTGGCGAAACTGCTGTCGCAGCACCGTGATCAGATTGCGGGGCGTGTAAAATTCGTATTTCAGCCCGCCGAAGAAGTGGGTTTAGGCGCAAAAGCGATGATCGCAGATGGGGCGATGGAAGACCCGCGCCCTGATGTTTCAGTCGGGCTGCATTTGTGGAACAGTATGCCCGTCGGCAAAATTGGTGTCGCGGACGGCGCGGTCATGGCGGGGGCGTCGATCTTTGATATTCGCGTGACGGGGAAGGGCGCACATGCCGCGTCCCCGCATCAAGGCATTGACCCGGTGGTATGCGCGGCGCAAATTGTGACGGCGTTTCAGACGGTGGTCAGCCGTTCCGCCGATCCTCTGGATACGCTGGTCGTGTCGGTGACGAATGTGCGGGCAGGGGAAGCCTATAACATCATCCCGCAATTTGCCGAATTACGCGGGACAGTCCGCTATTTCCGCAACGAAACGCGGGATATGGCGCGTGAACGGATGCGCGAAATTGCGGTGAACATGGGTTTTGCCATGCGCTGCGAAGTTGAGTTTAACATGACAGACCTGACGATCCCCGTGATCAATAATGCTGATGTCGGGGCTAAACTGCACCCGCTGTTTGAACAGGTTGTTGGTGCAGAGGGGTTAGACATGAACTGTCGCACGATGGGCGCGGAAGATGTCAGCCTGTTTATGAACGATGTCCCCGGCATGTATTTCTTTGTGGGGGCGCAAGACATGACCGCTATGTCGTATTATGGACATCATCACCCGCGTTTCACGATTGATGAAAACGCGCTTCCGCTGGGTGTGGCGCTGCTGAGTACGGCAATCGCCTCGTATGTGCTGACGGAGTAATCATGCCTAGCGTGAACGTATTACGCTGGATTGATGGACGCGGCTGGATTATCTTGTCGGGCGGCGCAGATGATGATGTTCGCGCAATGGCGATCAACCGTTCGAGCGCGGACGGCGGGATCGCGGTGATTGCGCTCGATGGCTCTGGCGATGATTTGAATGACGATATTGGTGATCTCGGCGCTCCATCGAGCTATGAAGTCGATGTCTTC
Source organism: Aggregatilineales bacterium (assembly GCA_038214955.1). Classification (GTDB taxonomy): domain Bacteria; phylum Chloroflexota; class Anaerolineae; order Aggregatilineales; family Phototrophicaceae; genus Flexifilum. The sequence goes on from JBBQRJ010000039.1 coordinate 7,519, forward strand.
ACCGAAGATGACGAGTCGGTGGAGAACAAAATCGGTGAAGCCAGTGTCGTCCTCGTGAGCAGCGCGGCGTCTGCTGATGGGGCGCGTTCAGCATTGCGCGGCGCGGCGATCACCGGGATGCTGCACGCTTACCAGAACGGCGCGGTGATTCTGTTAGAGGGCGAAACAGCGGCGGCGTTCGGCTCGTGGATTATTTCGGCGGCAGAAGGCTTGGAATGGGTCGAAGGCGCGGTGATTCTGATCGGTATTCAAGATGCCGCCGCACGCGCTAAACTCATTCTGGACGCGCAGCCCACCGCCGTTGCACTAGCGATTGAATCGGGGTCAGCGTTGGCGCTGGGTCCCGATGGTCAAATTGAACCCTGGGGCAATAATCAGGTTACTATTGCGCTCGGATCAGCATTCAAACCATAAGGAATAAGAAAAACCATGCCTGCAACGATTGTGATCGGCGCTCAATGGGGCGACGAGGGAAAAGGGCGCGTCGCTGATTGGTTAGCGGCGGAGTCGGATGTCGTGGCACGTTACGCGGGTGGCGACAATGCGGGACACACCGTCTATGTTGGTTCGACAGTTTTCAAGCTGCATCTGCTCCCGTCGGGCATTTTGCGCGAACGGGCGGTTTGCTTGCTTGGCAACGGTACGGTGATCAATCCGGTGAATATGCTGCGTGAAATTGAGGACGTGCGGGCGACGGGTGTAGAAATTACGCCGGAACGCCTGTTGATCAGCACGCGGGCGCATATCATCACGCCAGCGCACATCGCGCAGGACGCGGCATCTGAGAAAGAACGCGGCGCAGACAAGATCGGCACGACGCTGCGCGGCATTGGTCCCGCTTACACCGATAAAACCAATCGTTCGGGCTTGCGGGCGGGTCAAATGGCTGACCCCGAAGCGTTTGCTGATGCGCTGTACAAGCACACGAGCGCGGCAAACGTGCGCCTGATCCGTGACGGACACGAGCCGATTGATCCGCAGAAGTCCGCCGAAAACTATATTGATGCGGCGTACAAGCTCAAGCCGTATTTGTGCGATACATCGGCGTATCTCAACGGGCGTTTGCGGGAGGGCGCACGCATTTTGTGCGAAGGCGCACAAGGTACGATGCTCGACCTTGATCACGGGGATTATCCGTTCGTCACCAGTTCATCACCGACGGTTGGCGGCGCGTTAACCGGCTTGGGTATTGGCGCGAAATGGGTGGATCGCGTGGTGGGTGTGGGCAAGGCGTTTAGCACGCGGGTGGGGTCGGGTCCGTTTCCTACGGAAGTTGACGGCGAACTGGCAACCCGCTTGCGCGGCACGGGTGAAAACTTCTGGGATGAGTTTGGCACGACAACCGGACGCCCGCGCCGCTGTGGGTGGCTGGACATTATCATGCTGAAATACTCGGTGGATGTAAACGGCTTTACCGAACTTGTGCTGACAAAGTTAGACGTGTTAAGCGGTTTGAATGCCCTAACTATCGGCGTGGGGTACGAGATTGATGGTACACTGTTATATGCAATGCCCATGACCACGGCTGATCAAGCCCGTGTGAAACCTGTCTACGAACAGCTTCCCGGTTGGGATGAACCGCTGGGTCATGCCCGCACATGGAGCGACCTTCCAGAGGCGGCGCGTGCCTATATTGACCGGATCGCGGAACTGTTGGAGATACCGATCAAAACGGTGAGCGTGGGACCCGAACGCGATCAACTGGTACAACGGTAAGTAATTCAATGCAGGATGGCACGTATCGTTACACGATGGAAGCGCCCGTCAGTGAACCGCCGCAGCGGGTGGTTTCGCTTGTGCCGAGCGTAACGGAGTCGCTGTTTGAACTTGGCGTAGGCAATCGCCTCGTTGCAATCACCGATTACTGCGTGCATCCTGCGGATCAAGTGGCGGGGGTGACGCGCATCGGTGGGACGAAAAACCCCGACGTTGCGCGGATTATCGCCTTAAAGCCCGATCTGGTCATTGCTAACCGGGAAGAAAACCGCAAAGCGGACGTATTGGCGCTGCAAGCGGCGGGACTCCCGGTATGGGTGACGTTTCCCAAGACGGTGCGCGAGGGATTCAACCTTCTGTGGAACATCATGTATGTATTCGATGAGCCGTCGATGGTGGAACGCATCCGTACAATGGAATGGCTGTGCGATTGGCTGGAACGCATGGAATACCCTGAATGTCGTGTGTTTGTGCCGATCTGGTATGAACCGCTGATGACGTTCAATGCGGATACTTTCGCCCACGATTTGCTGCGCCTTTGTGGTGGGACGAACGTATTTGCCGAGCGGGAACCGCTGGCGGCTGATCTCGGTCAAGCCGAGCCGCTGCCCGCAGAGGAGCGCGAGGAGCGGGATACGCGCTATCCCCGTGTGACGTTGGACGAGATCGAAGCAGCCCAGCCGGATGTGATTTTGTTACCGAGCGAACCCTTCGCATTCAACCAAAGCCATATTTCGATTTTCGCCGGACTGAATATTCCAGCGGCGCGAAACGGTCAAATTCGTCTGGTCGATGGTTCGCTCCTCACGTGGCATGGCACACGAATGGCGCGGGCATTGAACGCCTTGCCGCTCCTTTTAAGCCGATAGCGAAACGTAAATGCAAGAAACCTGGACTGAGGTCGTAAGCGTCATTGCTCATGATCTGAAAACTCCGATAACTTCCGTCAAGGGCTACCTCGAATTGATTCAGCGCGTTGGACCGCTTAACGAGCGCCAAGAACAGTTTAGCCAACGCGCCCTGAACAGCCTCAAGCAGATGGAACACCTCGTTACGCTGCTGCTCGAACTTTCGTGGATTGACGCGGATCGCCCGCTGCAATGCGACGATTGCGATCTCGCGGTGCTGTTGCAGGAATGCGCTGTTACTTTAGAAGACATGGCGGTGCGGCGCGAGGTGATCATTCACCTTGAGGTTGACCCGGCGATGGGGATTATTCACGCGGAAAGCCGCCGTTTGGAACAAGCGATCCTTAACTTGATGAGTAACGCGATCAAGTATAATCGGCAGGGTGGCGCGGTATGGGTGAGTGCGATCAATACACCGGGCGGGGTGTATGTGAGCGTCCGTGATACGGGTTTGGGCATTCGGCTAGAAGATCAACCCTACATTTTTGAGCGCTTCTTTCGCTCCAGTGTGCATGAGGGTCAGCGTATCGAGGGGACAGGGTTGGGACTGTCTATCGTGAAAGCGGTGATCGAAAAGCATGGTGGAAGCATCACTATGGAAAGTTTTGTCGGAGAAGGCTCCACGTTCCGATTTTTGCTGCCTCAACCCTAGCCGCTTGCAGGTCTTTGTTCAAAACTGTACAATCAGCAAGTTCTTTTCAGCAATTCAACGTCAACGACCCCCGGTTAAAACCGGGAGCATGAAAATGCTCGTGTTGACCAGTCTCAGCGCCGCAAGGTGCTACGTTATTGCGGTCATGCTACCTACGGATGCGTGCCAGTCTGTAGCTCTATCGTTCAACATTAAACGGGCTGAGGGTCTAAGCCAGTGTGTCGAGCGTAAAAAGCCGCGATAACCTTGACGAGGCAAACTTTACCCGCGCAAGCGGAGCAGGTTTGGCAGTTTTCCAGAGGTAACTCAAAAAACTACCTCCCTTCGGGGAACTAGATTGATGTTGAACAAAAGGGGAAGACCGGCATTCCCCACCCGCTTAAAACCGGGTGTTCCCTGCCGTTAAATTCTATGGAGGCGTGGTGTGAAGCGGTTTGGCTTTGTGATCGTTCTGCTCCTGATCCTGCTTGTCGGTGGCGCGTTGACCTCACTGTTAATCGCCAACAGCGGCAGCGGCGTTTTGCCCATATTGCAAACTGTCGGCAGCCCAGAGGCGTCGCCCACCGTTATGACAGCGTGGAAGGCGAATCAGTTGTTCGCGCTGGTTGGTTTTATCCTCTTTAATTTGGTCGGCATGGCGGTGACGATTGCGGTCATCCTATGGCTGTTGGATCGCGGTGTGCGTCGTAGTAAGGCGGAAGGTCGCGCCGTGACAGCCGCCGCAAAGAGCAGCACGGAGTCCGCATAAATGGATTTTGAAAGTATCACACGAAGATAGACAGGAACAAGTATGCGCCCTAGCCCTTTATCGTCCATTGCCCAGTCGGTTGCGATGGTCATTGTTGGACTTTTGCTGTTGGCATTTGTGTTGGTACGGACGTTTTCAACGAACATCTGCGGCGGTTTTCTCATTTGCGGCGGCTCGCCGTTGCCACCGTTTGGTAACACGTTCGCTTTGTTAGAGTGGACGCAGCATTTCTCCATCGTTCTAATCGTGCTGTTCGGCATGGCGGCGTTGGTGATGGCGTTGATGGTCTACAATCGTCAAGATTGGGATATGATCAGTGCGCTGCGGGTGAGTGCTTTGTTCTTCGCCGCGCAGTCTCTGGCAGCAGTTGCCTCGATGATCTTGAACTATCAGGTTGAGGTGTTCCACTTGTTGGCGGGCGCGTTGACACTGGTGGCGCTGACGTTTCTGATTGTTCGCGTGTTGTACACCGATAATGACGAATATCGCCAAGGAACCTATATCGCGGTGCTTGGGTTGATCTCGCTCTTGTCCATCATCCCGTACTTCTGGATTTTCATGGGTTAAGCAATCCGTATGCAAAGTCGTTTATTCCCACGTTTAGCGTTAGCAACGGCTCTTTTTACCGTCGGTTTAATTGTATTTGGCGCTGTCGTCCGGGTGACGGACTCCGGTCTTGGCTGTGGCAATCATTGGCCCCTGTGCAACGGCACAATCTTTCCGCCGCTGGATAATCTCACCGCATGGATTGAATGGCTGCATCGTTTATTCGCCCTGTTGATCGGTTTGCTTGGTTTAGCCACGCTTGGCGTCGCCCTTCGCGCCTATCGCAAGCAGAATCGCACGGTGTTGACGTTCACGGTGATCGCGGCGGTGTTGTTCGTTGTGCAAAGCGGACTCGGTGCCATCGTCGTGCTGTTCGACCTGCCGCCGACGATGGTCACGCTGCATTTAGGCACGGCAATGCTTTTGCTTGCCGCGCTGCTGGTGGCGGCGATCATTGCTACGTACAAGCCGAGACAAACTGTTCAGCAGGATAACTTTACCACGCTGGCGTATATCACGACGGCGCTTTCGCTCGTCATCATTTTGACCGGGGCGCTGGTGCGCGGCAGCGGCGCGACTCTCGCATGTGTCGATTACCCGCTGTGCAACGGAGACATTTTTCCGTTTGATCAAGGGCAGTTGCAAGCGATTCATATGACGCACCGCTATGCCGTCGCCGCATTGGGCATTACGCTGCTGCTGCTGGCGTGGTCAGCGACGCGCACCCGTCAAGATGGGCGCGTGCGGACGCTGGCGATCCTCGCGCTGGTGATGTATCTGGCACAGGCGGGAATCGGCGCGATGTTCGTCCTCACGGCGGCACAACCGTTATGGGGCGCGGCGCATGTCGGGTTTGCGGCGGCGACATGGGCGCTGTTAGTCGCCTTGAGCGCCTTTGAAACACTCAACAATCGTATAGTCATTAAGTCGGAGTCTGAATGGCAACCATCTACCCTTCCGAGCCGCTAAAGCCAACGGGCTTGGGCGAGATCATCAAAACCTATCTTGAATTGACCAAGCTGCCGATTGTTCTGCTGCTGGTGTTTACCACCGTGACTGCCAGTTTCATCGCGGCAGATGGCAACCCGCCGTTCGCTCTGCTGCTGCCTACGATTATCGGTGGGGCGCTGGCGGCGGGGGGGTCTAGCGTGATCAACCAGTATTATGATCGGGATATGGACGCCAAAATGAACCGCACGGCGCGGCGTCCAATTCCGTCGGGGCGGGTTGCGCCGATCAATGCGCTGATCTTCGGGATCGCGCTCATCGTATGGTCGGTGCTGATTCTGGGCGTATTCGTCAATTGGTTGGCGGCAGGGCTGGCGTTTGGCGGCGCTGTGTACTACGTGATTATCTATACGATGCTGCTCAAGCGGAATACGGTGCTGAATATCTTGATCGGTGGCGGCGCGGGGGCAATGCCTGTTCTCGTGGGCTGGGCAGCGATCACCGGTTCGATCAACTTTGAGGCGATGATGCTGTTCGCCATCGTGTTCTACTGGACGCCGCCGCACAGTTGGGCGCTGGCGCTTCTGGTCAACACGGATTATGCCCGCGCTAATGTCCCGATGATGCCTGTCGCACGGGGCGAAGCGGTGACACGCCAGCAAATTCTGCTTTATGCGATTATGCTGCTGTTGATCAGTTTGCTACCGTTCGCGTTTGGCACGCTTGGCGCGATTTATGGAGTCGCGGCGGTGCTGTTAGGCGGCGGCTTGATCCGTTTGTCCATCAAATTGATACAGGAAAAGACAGGCGCGGCGGCAAAGAGTACCTACAAGTTCTCGACGGCGTACCTCGCTTTCTTGTTCCTCGTGATGATCATCGACAAGGTGATTCTGTAGATAAAAGGGGAAAGTTAAAAGGAGAAAGTAAGGATAGGGCTGACCTCACCGTTCTTTCCGAAAAGCCGCCTCACCCCCAACCCCTCTCCCAAGGGAGAGGGGAGGCAAGCAAATCAACTGTCCCCTCACCTATTTTTCGTGAGGTTGAATTGAATAACGGTAGCATTCGTGAACTGTCTTAAATTTGGGACTCAATTATCGCGTCCCTACGTAAGAGTAAATTGATGAAAAACAAACGTGTAGGATTGGCAGTGTTCGTTTCGGCGGTGCTGCTCATTGTGGTTGTCGTATTTTTCCTTGTGGAACTGTTTAGCTTTGATGAGGGTGGAAGCAGCGCAGAACCTGTCAGCGCAACGGCTTATCGTGAACGCCTAGATGTGCTGCTGGCAATGGGCAACCCTGCCAACGCTGAACCCGTTTTTCAAATCTATGGCTGTGTCGCGTGTCACCGTGTCGGCGCGGCTAACGGGATCGCGCCATCGTGGGAGGGCATCGCTGAACGTGCCGCGAGTCGCCGTCCGCCTATGCCCGCTGATGCTTACCTTTACGAGTCGATCATTCACCCTGACGCTTATCTGGTGGAAGGTTTTCCTAATTCGATGGTTCCCAACCTCGACAGTCGCATGAGCGATCAAGAATTGGCAGATGTGATCGCCTATTTACTGACACCGGAAGCACAATAAATGAAACTGGATGCGTTCATGCTGTTTGACCCATCACAAGCGTTTGCGTGTCGCCTGAAAGATGCAAAATAAATGAATCTGGATGCGTTTACGCTGTCTGCGCTGGTAGATGAGTTCATGGATACGCTCGTTGGCGGGCGTGTGCAAGACTCGCTTGCGGTGGATGAGGACAGTATCGGCTTAGAGATTTATGGCAATCACAAGCGTCAATATCTCTACATGAGCGCCAACCAGACGACTCCGCGTGTGCATCTGGCGGGGGATCGCTTGCGGCGGGGCATGGCGAAACCGTCAACGCTTGGTTTGTTATTCCGGCGCTACGTTGAAGGTGGCGTGATCGCGCATGTTAGCCAACCCGCGTGGGAGCGCGTCATCCAGATTGATGTGCAAGGCGTTGAAGGCGACGTGAGCATCATCATTGAGCCAATGGAACGGCGTGCTAATTTACTGCTGTTGCAAAATGGGATCATTTTGGATTGTATGCGGCGCGTAGGTGCGGACGAAAACCGCTACCGAGTCAGCTTGCCGCAGCATCCCTATGTCCCGCCGCCGCCGCAAACGGGTAAACTCGACCCGTTGACGCTCACGCTCGACGGCATGATGGGCATTTTCGCGCAGAATGACGACCCTAAGAAGAAAATTCATCAACTGTTGACGGCGCGGCTGCTCGGCGTGAGTCCGCTGGTGGCACGCGAGACGGTTTATCGCGCTACGGGCGCAAGCGAGACGAAATCTGCTGAGGCTGACCCCGACAAACTGCTGATCGCGCTCAAGTCTGTCGTTGATCCGCTGGGGCGGCGCGAGTGGCAACCGGGGATTGCGGAAGGCGAACGCGGGATCAGCGCGTTTAGCGTCTACCCGCTGCAATCGCTGGAAGGCTGGCGACGCATCGAGTCGGTCAGTGAGGCGCTGACGCTGTACTACACCACGCCTGTCGGGGAAGATGCCTACAACGCGGCGAAAAAGCCTGTGCATGAGGAAATCGCTGAGGGCAAAGATAAGCTGGAAGGGCGGCTCGTGTCGCTGCGGCGTGCGCTCAAAGATGAGTCGGAGCGCGATACGCTCAAGCAGAGCGGGGAATTGATCCTCGCCTACCAGTATGCGATCAGCAAAGGGCAAACCGAACTCAAGGCACAGTATGACATTGACGCGCCCGAACTGGTGATCAAACTTGATACTGAGGTGACACCGCTCGAAAACGCACAGCGATATTTCGACAAGTACAACCGTGCTAAACGCGCCCTAGAGGACGTTCCCGGATTAATCCATGATGCCGAGAACGAGGTTGCTTTTCTGACGCAGTTGCAAACCGATCTCGATATGGCAAGTAATTGGACAGAGATTGATGAAGTGGTGCAGACGCTTCAAGCGCGGGGTATCTGGCGCGGCAAGCCCACGCAGAAGATCGGCGGACAGAAAAGCGCCCCGATCCGCGTGGTGAGCCAAGACGGGTTCGTGATCTGGGTGGGGCGCAACAGCCGCCAGAACGAGATCGTCACGTTTGACAAAGGCAGCCCGATGGATTTATGGCTGCACGCACGCGGCGTACCGGGGGCGCATGTGATCATCAAGTTTGACGGGCGCAGCGTATCGGAGGGGGTGATTGATGGTGCGGCGGCACTGGCAGCCTACTACAGCGCGAGTCGTGGGGAAGGCAAAGTGATCGTTGACGTGACCCAACGGCGCTACGTGCGAAAGATCAAGGGTGGGGCGGTGGGGATGGTCACGTATCGCAATGAAGAAACGCGCACGGTCACGCCGAAAGCGGAACTGGAGTAAGATGAGTTAAAAGTTAAAAGTTAAAAGTTAAAAGTTAAAAGTTAAAAGTTAAAAGTTAAAAGAAGAAAGAAGAAAGAAGAAAGAAGAAAGTAAAAGATTCAAGAGATGAGGCATTTCAAGCGTTTTGGAAAGCAGCCCTCATCCCGAATTTATTGAAGTTTTGCCGCCAGAGGCTCAAAGCCTCCGGCTACCAGAAAAGCCTGTAAGCCTCCTAAAGGAGGCTGGTTAACCCCGTTCACGGGGCTTTCTTCCCATAGCCTGACCCTTTGAGGATCACTCCGGCTTATTTCAATACTGACAATGATTAAAACCGCCCTGTCCTCAATAAATTCGGGGAGGGGCGAAACTATAGTTTTGTTGGTGCTTTTACTTTTAACTCGTCACTTTTAACTCATGAGGTTTTATGTCGAAACAACTGTTAATCCCTAAAGGCAAGGTCAAACTAGCAGACTACAGCGCAGACGAAACAAGTGGTTACGATAAAACAACGGCACGCGCTGAAGAAACAAAGTTAGAACAGCGACTGGTTGAACTGCAAGAACGCCTGTATGCCAGCAGCAAAAACTCCCTGTTGATTGTGCTGCAAGGCATGGATACATCGGGTAAGGATGGGGCGGTCAAGCATGTGTTTGATGTTGTCAACCCGAATGGTATTCGCATCTCTAATTTTAAAGCCCCAAGCCCGGACGATTTGTCGCATGACTTTTTATGGCGCATCCATCGTGAAACGCCGCCTAAGGGTTTGATCGGTATTTTCAATCGCAGCCACTATGAAGATGTTTTGATCGCACGGGTGAACGAACTTGTGCCGCAAAAAGTATGGCGGGCGCGGTACGAACAAATTAATCAATTTGAACAGCTTTTAACGAGTAATGGCACGGCGATTCTGAAGTTCTTTCTGCACATCAGCAAGGATGAACAGAAAGAACGCTTGCAAGCCCGTCTTGATGACCCCGCCAAGCAGTGGAAATTCAACGTAGGCGATCTTGAAGTGCGTGAGCAGTGGAACGACTACATGAAAGCCTACGAGGATGTATTCACGCAGTGCAACACCGAATATGCGCCCTGGTATATCGTTCCGGCGAATAAAAAGTGGTATCGCAATCTGGTGATCACGCGGGCAGTAGTCGAAGCATTGGAGTTGATGAACTTGAAGTATCCCGAACCTACCGAGGACTTGAGCAAGGTTGTTATACCGGATTAATCCCCAACCCCTCTCCCGAAAAGAGGAGAGGGGAGCAAACGAGCCTCACCCCCAGCCCCTCTCCCGAAAAGAGGAGAGGGGAGCAAACAAAAGCAATGTTTACAGGGGATTGCGTTCGGCATCAACGACGCGGCGGGCGGCTTCTAGCACGCTGCCAACGGTGATTTCGCGCACGCACGGATGATTCGCGGGGTCGTCACTGTGCCAATCGAGGATGCGGCAGGGGCGACAACCCATGCTTGACGTGAGGATCATATGCTTATCGGGTGATCCCCATTGGCGGAACTCGGCTGGATC
>JBBQRJ010000040.1:0-17873 GCA_038214955.1 Aggregatilineales bacterium
GTAGTTGACGTACAGGCGGACGTAATGCGCCTCGTCGCGGTACTCGTAGCCCCACACTTTCGCCAGCAGTTGATCGTGCGAAACCGTCCAGCCCGCGTTCTCGATCAGGTGATAGAGCAGGCGATACTCGGTGGGGCGCAACTTGACGCGCTCCCCGTTAACAAGCACCTCACGACGGTTGAAATCGACGCTGAGGCGCTCATCAATTTTCAGCACGGCTTGATCAGGTGAACTGGATGGCGTGTCGAAGCGGCGCATCACGGCTTTGATGCGACTGGATAGCTCACGGGGTCCAAACGGCTTGGAGATGTAATCGTCTGCGCCGAGTTCTAACCCGTACACCTTGTCGTTTTCTTCGCCCTTCGCCGTGAGCATAATCACGGGAATGTTGGTGAATTCACGCAGCATTCGCAGCGTCTCGAACCCGTCAAGTTCGGGCATCATCACGTCCAAGAGGACAATATCAGGGAGTTTGGTACGCACGGCTTCGAGCGCCTCTAAGCCGTTGTGCGCTTCAACGACTTGATGCCCCTCAATTTCGAGGTTCATACGAATAAAGTTGATCATGCGCGGTTCATCATCTACGACAAGGATACGTTTACCGTCGCGCCCGGTTGTTTTTGGAACTTTACTGGTCATAGTGTCCCCTAGTCGTTACGGAAGGGCAGCGGGAACTCGGCGGCGTCGGTAGCCGATGGCAGCACTTCGATGAAGGTGATACGCCACCAAGGAATAATCAGGGTGTTCACGCCTTCTTCAGTGAACTCTAAATCTTTGTCGCCTTTTTCACGCACATTCTTACCAACGAAAACGTTATCGGCGGGTTTGGGCATATCTTCGACATCACATTTGATGGGTTCGGCGTTCGCTATATGTACGAGTAGGGTAAACATATCGGGCTGTCCTGTTGATAGGTTTTAGGTTGTGAAGTAGATGTGGGCAACCAAGCGACCGAGCCGAATTTCGTCCCCGTCGCGCAGCACACGCGGCTGTTGTGGGATGAGTCTTTGCCCGTTGAGATGCGTTCCGTTGGCGCTGCCCTTGTCGATGAGTACAAGCGCCTCCTCAGTACGCAGAATCGCCGCGTGGACGCGGGATACCCCTTTTTCGGCTGCCCCATAGGGTGACAGGTCAATATCAGGCGGCAAGCGGTTGTCGGTGTCTTTGCGTCCGATGATCACCTGTTCGATGGGACGTACAACGATGGGGGTAGGGTAATCCAGCACATGCAGCATGATCATCGCGCCGGCTTGAAAATGCGTTGTCCCGTAGCTCGTGCGCCATTCATAATGTTCAAGGGACTGATCAATCTGTTTTGTGGGACTTTCAGCCGGCGCTTCGCTCGAAATTGGCTGACCACAATCTTCGCAGAAGAAAAAGCCTTCTCGATTTGCGTACCTGCAATACTGACATGCTCTCATACGCTTGCTCAGGCGTCCTCTTCATGTTCGTCCATGACGGCTGTTCCGCCAAGTAGGTAGCGTGTCTGATATTTTATATTCTTACGACCCTTTGCTGATAGGGTCTGTGTAAAGGCAACCTGCTTCGCGTCTTGACGCACTTGTTCCGCTAGTGAACCCTCGCCAAGTTGAAATAATCGAGTCGCCAGTTTTTCTAAACGACTGGTTGCCTCGACAAAATTACCTTCTTCAAGCGCCTCTTGAGCGCGTTCTTGCATCCTGTAGAGCGTTAGGCGACCCAGTGCATCCAAGATTGCGGGGGGCGTTTCGTCGGTTTGCGGCGTGCGCGTGACACCGAGCGAAATATCGCTCAAACATTGGAATCTTTGCTGATCGCTCGACAGAATGTCACCTGATGCTACCATACGGGCAATTGCCTGATAACCTTCGCGCATGTTGGCGGGAAGTTCAAATTGCAGGAGGATGCTCGTTATCCGATTGATTTGCAAATTGCCGAGCGGGATAAGCCCTTCTTCGATGGATAGGGATTGAGGGTTGGGCATCAGCTTAAACGCCGATTCCAAGCGCACGCCGATGTCGGGCGCAACCGATAGAGACAGGCGATCCACAAAGCCGTTTGACAAACTCCGCACATGCTCATCTAAGAAGCGAACCACCGAGCGAGAGGTTTTGATGTAGTCGGATGCGCCGCCCGTGATTGACGCAAGCTGATCCAAAAACTTGTCATTCCACTCGTCGCCAAGACCCATCGCGCTGATGGAAATCCCCTCCTGCGTAGCCTTCTGCGCGAGTGCAAGGCACTTCTCTTGATCGCCGTAGGTGTTGCCGTCAGTCACCAAAATAACGTGGTTCACAAGGCGCGGCGCAAGGTATTTCTTGTTTTCTTCGACTCCGGCGGACAACCCGCGAAACATTTCTGTACCACCGAACGCTTTCAACATGGCGATTCGGGCTTTGAGTCCAGGTTTGTCCATGACCGTTGTTGCAGGAATCACGACTTCGGCATGATCGTTGAATGCCACCACTGACAAAATGTCTTGTGGGGAAAGCTGGTCAATGATTTTATGGGCGGCAACCTGTACCCGTTCAATTCGTTTGCCGTTCATCGAGTTACTTTTGTCGAGAACCAGCGTCAAGTTGAGATGCGTTTGCAGGCGAATCTCTTCTTGCGCTGCCTCGGCACGCGGGTCGGGCAGAATCTCTGCCAGCATGTACACAACCTGAGACTCGGTTAGGGGAAACAGGTTGCGCTTGCTTGGAGTCACCCGAAGCGAAAACGCCAGCGGGTCTTGTGGACGCTGCTTGACTTCCTGATTGTAGGCAATCCGCTCTGTGTAATTAAGGAGAAGATTGTACGCGGCAGTGATTTCTGCGAATTGAACGGCTGCGCCGGGATTATCCTGATTAGTATCAGGGTGTAAGCGCCGGGCTGCGCGTCTATAGGAATCGCGTATGTCTTCTTCCGAGGCGTCGGGCGAAACGCCTAGAATTGCGTAAGGATCGAAATCAACAGACATAGAACCGTTCTAACCGGGCAAATTAAGCAGGATCACGGTTACGTTGTCTAAACCACCGCGCTTGTTGGCTAAAGCGACCAATTTATTACAAGCATCTTGTGGATTAGCATTCTGTCTTATTATATCCGCAATTTCACGATCTTGCACCTGGTTCCAAAGTCCGTCACTGCACAGCATCAAACGCGATTTTGGCGGCACGCGACGGAACAGGGTATCAATTTCTACAACCTCGTTTTGACCAAGAGCGCGGTAAAGGACGTTTTTCTGCGGGTGGTCAGCGGCTTCTTCTGGCGTGAGTTGATCAAGCTCGATCAAACGCTGCACCAGCGAATGATCGCGGGTCAACTGCTCGATATTGTCTTTCGTAAGTAAGTAGACGCGGCTGTCGCCGACATGGGCAATGTAGGCAAGATCGCCAATCAAGATGACTGCGCTAAATGTCGTACCGCCGTCTGGAACCTGCGTCATGATGTCGGCGTTTGCCTTTTGGACGGCTTCGGTCAACGCTTCGGTGATGGGCACCTGATTATCTGTTTGACCGCTCAACATCGGCAGATAGATGGTGCTGGTCACCTGTGTGGCGACGGTCTTGACTGCCAATGCCGACGCTTTTTCGCCATCGTGATGTCCGCCCATCCCATCGGCGACGATGAATAAGCCGAAATCGGGACGTTCGTCGTTACTGCGACTGCTCACAAAATACGAAATTGCCGCATCCTGATTATTGCTTCGCACCATGCCTACATCGCTCAATTGACCAAAGATAAGGTGGTCACCCCCAAGATAGGTCAACAGCGATTCCTGCGAAAGCGGGCGGGTCGCGCCATCAGGGATCATCATTGGAGCAGTGGTGATCAGCGGCGCGGTTTCCTGAAGAGGCGACTCCGCCTTTGTCGTTGGAACTGCGCCCGGTGTTATTGACCCGTTCAACGCTCCATTGTCCGAGGCTGACTTGGGTTGGGGTTGGTTATTAAAAAAACGGCGGAACAAATTCATGATTCTCTCCGAAGTGCGTTTTCAAGTGCCAAGTGGGAAGGCATACAGAGTGTGATCTAACGATCCGATCAAGACGACATCCCCGGCGATGTGAGGCATTGCGGTAATAGCACCTCCGGTTTTATATTTCCACCGTTCTTTGCCATTTTCGGCACCTATACAGTAGAAATAACCGTCCGTTCCGCCAAAATACACAGCATCTTTGTGAACGACAGGTGAGGCGACGATAGGTTTACCCGTGTCAAACTTCCACTTTTCACGCCCGTTTTGTGTGTTCACCGCGTAGAGTATGCCGTCTGTCGAGCCAAAGAAGACGAGCTGTTTGTATTCGGCGGGCGAAGAAATGATCGAACCGTGGGTGCGAAAACGCCACGAGTTAAACCCCGTATTGATGTCGAGCGCATACAAAAAGCCATCGCCTGAGCCAACATAGCAGATGTTGTCTACCATATTGACCAACGGCGAGGAAATTATGTTGCGGCGGGCGCGATACGTCCATTTGCGGTTGCCCGACAGCGTAAATGCTGCGACTTCGCCCGATTCTGCGCCAACGATCACCAGTTCGTTGGTCACAAACGGGCGACTGCGGACTGGGGTTTCAATATCGGCAGCCCAATGCTGACGACCATTGGGTGCGGCAAGCGCGTACAACTTGCCATCATCGCTTCCGAAAAAGACGAAATTATGTGCGACTCGCGGCGTGCTGCGAATGCGATCTTTTGTCGGAAACGTCCAACTGATGCGTCCAGAACGGAAATCGACTGCATAGAGCGTGAAATCTTCAGAACCAAAGACGACAGTACGGTTCATTTCGTCCAGCACAGGCGACGATGCAATGCCACCTTTGGTCGGAAATTTCCACAGAAGTTCACCGGTGTCCAATTTCAGCGACCAGATATTGCTGTCATAGGAGCCGACAAAAGCCTGATCTTTCGTTGCCGTGGGGCTGCACCGAATTTCATCTTCTGTCTTGAATGTCCATTTCGGCTGTATGGTGCTGATGTTGGTCGTCCCTTCACGGAAAAAGTCAGTGGAGGGGGTTTCTGGCGCAGGAGGTTGATACTGCGGCTGAGCGCCGTACTGGGGCGGCTGTGCATACTGTGGTGGATACTGCTGCGGCGCGTATTGAGGAGGATACTGCGCGGGCGGGTAATTGGGTGGCTGTTGTACAGGCGCTTGGGATGAGGATGGAAGCATCATAGGGCGGTAGCGCAGGGTATCGAGCGACTCTTTCATCTCACGGCACGAGCGAAAACGTTCTGCGCCGCTGAACAAAAGCGCTCTATCGATGATGGCGATCATGCCCGGTGGCACTTTTGGATTGAGTACCGTAATCGGGCGCTCGTGAAAGCTGAACGGTGGTTCCAACCGGGGGTCTTTGCGCGTCAAAATGTGGTGCAGGGTTGCGCCCAAGCTGTAAATATCACTTTGGGGCGACACATCCCCCTTGTATTGTTCGGGTGCAGAATAGCCTTCCGTACCGATCATGGTGTTTTTGACGCCGCTCACGAACGTTTTGGCAATCCCAAAGTCGATCAAGCGGACTTTGCCCAAGCTATCGATCATAATGTTCGACGGTTTTACGTCGCGGAACACGATGGGGTCAGGCTTTTGAGTGTGCAGATACTCTAACACATCGCATAAGTCGATTGCCCATTCGATCACTTTCTCGACGGGGAGTTCTTTGGTCTGCGCCAGCAGAATTTCCAAGTCTTTCCCGTTGATGTATTCCATCACAAGGTAAGCGCGTTCATTGAGATCAAAGAAATCATAAATCTGGGGGATAGCAGGGTGACTCAAGGTTGCCAGAATATTGGCTTCACGCCGGAACGTTTTGAGCATGGATGCTCGAAGCGCCCCATCGCTGACTTGAGTCTGCATTTCTTTAATGGCAACCAGCTTACGCACGTCCGTAAAGTTCAGGTCACGCGCCTGGTATACCGTACCCATCCCTCCGCCGCCCAACACGCCCATAATCTTGTAGCGATTGTGCAAGACGTGATTCGGTTTTAGCGAGGTGTCTTGACTGTTATCGCCTCCCCCCGCGAATTGTGTCGTCTCAGGCATTCGACCTCACTTGTACCCATCCAGACGCAACCATAACATCGCACCTTAATCTTGAAATAGTATATTGAACCTGCAACAATACCGCAATTAGAACGAATACGGTGTATTGTAACATGACCCCTCATGCGGTTTACCTTCACATTCCCTTTTGTACAACAAAATGTACATATTGTGCCTTTAACACCTATGTACAGCTCGAATTTTTGATTGAACCGTTTGTCGATGCGCTCATTAAAGAGATTCGTCTGGTGGGGCAGAATAAGCCCGGTTTGGATGTGCATACGATCTTCTTTGGCGGCGGCACACCGAGTCTGCTGCTGCCAGAGCAGTTTGCAAGCATTTTTACGGCGCTGCGCGAGTCGTACAACGTTTTCCCGGATGCAGAGATCAGCCTAGAGGCGAACCCCAACGATCTCAACCGTGACTATATGATTGCGCTCCGTCGAGTCGGGTTTAATCGGCTCAGTATTGGAATGCAGTCTGCGAATGAGAACGAACTTCAGCTTTTCCGGCGGCGGCATGATAGTGACGCGGTTGTTCGCGCCGTTTCTGCGGCGCGTTCAGGCGGATTCGATAACCTGAACCTTGACCTGATCTATGGGATACCGCATCAAACGTTAGACGGTTGGCGCAACACATTGACTCAAACGCTGGTACTCAAGCCGGAACATATTTCACTGTACGCGCTCGGTTTGGAAGAAGGCACGCCGATGGAACGTTGGGTCGAAACCGGACGTTTGCCCGCGCCCGATGATGATCTCGCGGCGGATATGTACAACTTAGCGACAGAACTGCTTGGCGCGGCAGGTTATGAGCAGTACGAAATCAGCAATTGGGCGCGTCCCGGTCTGGCGTGCAAGCACAATCTGCAATACTGGCGCAACCTGCCGTACCTCGCTTTTGGTCCCGGCGCACATGGCTGGGCGGCGGGGGTGCGTTATTCTGTGCTGTTGTCACCGCAACGTTACATCAAGGCGATGAACACCATGAATGAGGCTGCGGGGGCTTACGACTTCCCGCGCACGCCAGCAACAGATATGTTTGATGTGATTGAGCGAGAAGGGGAGATCGCGGAAACGCTGATCATGGGGCTGCGACTCACGCGGGAAGGGATTGACCGCGAAACCTTCCGTCAGCGTTTTGGCGCGGATTTGCTGGATGTTCACCGCCAAGAGATTGACAAATTTGTGGGAAGGGGTTTGCTCACGGTTGATGATACGCGAGTCAAACTGACGGACGAGGGGCGTTTGTTGAGTAATATTGTGTTCAGGGAACTGGTGTAAGGTAACTACGCCTCACCCCCGACCCCTCTCCGAAAAAGGAGAGGGGAGCAAATAACCTCACCCCCGACCCCTTTCCTAAAAAGGAGAGGGGAGCAATACAACCTCACCCCCGACCCCGAAAAAGGAGAGGGGAGTAATACAGCCTCACCCCCGACCCCTCTCCGAAAAAGGAGAGGGGAGCAAAAAAACGAGGTTAGTATGTGCGCTGAAAGAGGCTTTCGGTGAGTTTCATCAAGCCAGCGGCGGCGCTCCCCTGCGGGTTTGCCTGTTCTAAGGCTTGCAAGGCTTCGCGGTAAAAGCGGGTTTCGTATTCCTGCGTTACGGCTTGAGCGTCTACCTGATCAAGGATGCTCACGGCGGCGGCGACTTCTTCTGCGCCGAATGTTTCCCGTGCGTATAGCTCGACCAACTCCGCACTTTGCGATAGCCCGTAGAGTACGGGAAGTGATTTTTTGCGCGAGAGGATGTCTGTCGCGGCGGATTTGCCCGTCACAGCGGGGTCGCCCCAAATGCCTAGAATGTCATCTCTGATCTGGAATGCTAGACCGAGATTCAGCCCGAAGTCTGCGAAATGCGCGGCGGTCACTTCATCATGCGAACCGATCAACGCGCCTATTTGAGCGCACGCCGATACCAACGCCGCCGATTTGCCGCGAATCATGGAAACGTATTCGTCTACGCTGACATTTTCCTGACGCTCGAAGCGCATATCCATGTGTTGACCGCGTGTGAGTTCAATGTTGGTCGCGTTGAAGATCGCCCACACCTTCAGCGCAATCTCCGGGGGGGTAGGGGTAGTAAGCCGCTGCATGGCACTGTAGGCGAGCGCGAACAGGGCATCGCCTGTGTTGATGGCGTTCGGGCGTCCCCACAGCACCCAGA
Organism: Aggregatilineales bacterium; assembly: GCA_038214955.1. Lineage (GTDB taxonomy): Bacteria > Chloroflexota > Anaerolineae > Aggregatilineales > Phototrophicaceae > Flexifilum. The sequence goes on from JBBQRJ010000040.1 coordinate 8,167, forward strand.
CGGTTGGGCGACCATGCCGCGTCGGGCTGTCATCCTCAATATCGTCATGTACCAGCGAGAAGTTATGCAGAAGTTCGACAGCGGCGGCGGCGGGCAGGGCATCGCGGAAATTGCCGCCGGCTGCTTCGGCGGAAAGCATGAGCAGAATGGGACGGATGCGCTTGCCTGTCGGGGGATTGTACGGCTCACCGTCTTGATTGACCCACCCAAGCGGGTAGCGTATCATGACGCCGAAGTCGGGCGCGGTGATCATATCATCCACGACTCGACGCATGGTTATGTCGAGTTCTGCAAGGTAACGATTAGCAAGTTGAGCGATCAAATGGCGCTAGTCCTTTAAGAGAGGCGTTTTTTGTAACTCTGCAATGGTTTGCGCTCCACTGCACAACATGGCGATGCGAAGCTGCGCGTTCAGTTCACGGATCAACTGGTCAACCGCTTCAACGGAAACGTCCGCCGCCTTGAGGAATGCACCCGCCAGCCCGCCCATTGTCGCGCCTAAGGCAATTGATTTGGCGATGTCAATGCCGTCACGCAAACCGCCACTGGCAATGACGGGTAAATGAGGTGCGGCTTTGACGGCATATTGAATCGCTTCGGCGGTGGGGATGCCCCAATCGGCAAAGGCAGCCGCAACCCGCGCATGGAAGGCAGTCGGCGCACGGTGATACTCGACTTCGCTCCATGAGGTGCCGCCTGAACCCGCAATATCAATGGCGCTGACGCCCGCATTGACTAGCTCGCGCACGTTCTTTTCGGAAAAGCCCCAACCGACTTCTTTGGCGATCACGGGGAATTCCAACAGACGGCAGACGGCTTCAATTTTGGGCAGCAAGCCCGCGAAATTGGTATCGCCTTCGGGCTGTACCGCTTCTTGCAGCACATTGAAATGAAGGATCAAGGCATCTGCGCCGATCATTTCGACAGCGCGGCGACATTCATCAATGCCGTAGCCGTAGTTAAACTGCACCGCGCCTAAATTGCCAAACAAGAGTACGTCAGGCGCAACATCGCGTACTTTGTAGGTGTAGGCGAGTTCAGGGCTGCGAATACCAGCTCGTTGTGACCCCAAGCCGAGCGCAATTTTGTGGGTTTGCGCGGCTTCTGCCAGATTACGGTTGATTTTCAGCGCGAGGTCTGTCCCGCCCGTCATGGACGAGATCAAGATGGGCGCGTTGATGGTTTTGCCGAACAACGTTACACGGGTATCGACCTCACTCAAGTTTATTTCGGGGAGCGCCTGATGCACAAAACGATAGCGTTCTAACCCGGTGGTCAAATGAGGAAATTGTACATTTTGTTCGAGGTTAATGCGGATATGGTCTACTTTGCGATCTTCAATCGAAGGAGTCGCCGTGACTTTTGTCATGGAAGCGTGTTTCCTTATTGTGAACAAGCCAATCGTACCTGATCACTTCAAGCCGTGTCAACACTGGCAGTGCTTGATATTCTCTGTATAATTTGGCTTCTGAACTCAATTTTGCTCTATGCGGAGGGGAAAGAATGGCGTCAACCGATGAACGTGTCCGTAATATAGTCGTCGACCTGCTCGGCGTTGATCCTGAAAAAGTCCTGCCACCGGCGCGTTTCCGTGAAGATTTGGAAGCGGACTCGCTCGATCTGGTCGAACTGATCATGGCATTTGAAGAAGAATTTAGCGGCGAAATCAGCGATGAAGATGCCCAGAGAATTACGACGGTTGGTGAAGCGATCACCTATATCAACGAGCGCATGATCAACTAGTAGTGCAAGTAAGTAAAAGAAGCCTCACCCCCAACCCCTCTCCGAAACAGGAGAGGGGGGAAAACAAAAGCCTCACCCCCAACCCCTCTCCGAAACGGGAGAGGGGAGAAAACTTCTTCTTGCTTCTAGTCCCATCAGTACAGCGTTGAGCGCAAACAGCAGCGACAGAAATATCCCACCCGCCCCAAGCGTTACAGGCAAGCCAAATCCACGCATTAAATTGATGGCGTTGGTTAAGCCGATGAGGATTGCTAGAACGCCCACAACACAAATCCCGATGCTGATTAACCTGTGAAAACGTCTTAGCCCGCCGCTGATGCCGATCATGCCGCCGATGAGTGCGATCATTGACAGTAAGACTTGCTGGCGATAATTCGGGTCGTTGGGGGTGTCCAGAATTTCGAGCGGGGGTAAAAGGGCGGTGGTGATCAAGAGGATCAGCACGATTTTGAGGATTTTTAGGCTAATCGCCTCACCCCCCAAAGATGACCTCACCCCCCAACCCCCTCTCCGAAAAAGGAGAGGGGGAGTTAGGGCTGCAAAGCTGATCATGAGGGCGAATAAGGCGAGAGGCAAGCGTAGTAGGAAGCTGGTCAAGAGGGGCGGTTGTTCGCCGCGCACGGCATCAAGCAGACTCGTCCATTCACCGAGATCATAGCCGCCAAGCGTCAAGCTGACGCCGGGATTAATCACCCAAGGGAGCAGATAGCATACGAGCATGACGGCGATCAACAGTAGCAAACGTAAGCGCATCAGTTTGATCCTGCAAGGGCGTCGATTCGCCCGCGAATATGATCATCTTCTGCTTTCTGCGACTCGAAAAAGTTGACCATAAATTCGCTGCGGCGCTGGCGCAGTGCCATCGGCGCGACGGCGCGAATATCGTCAATGGTGGCAAGTTCACGGCTATCAGATGCGGCATGAGCGCGGGCGGCTTCAAACATGGTGTATTCGGCGCGATGCGAATCAATATCTAGCTCATTGACAAGGCGCAAACCGAGCGTTATGGCGTCGTCGGTCAGCGTCGTATCCTGCAAGCGTTCGCGGGCGTACAGAATTTCGTCGCGCACAATCGCCGTTTCTTCTTCCCACTGGCGCACAAACGGATTGGGGTTTTGACGATAGGCACGCACACGGCGATAGACTTCTAAGCGTTCAGTGGCTTCCGTCAAGCCGCGCACGTTCACACGCAAGCCAAAGCGATCCATGATTTGCGGGCGCAAGCGACCTTCTTCCGGGTTCATCGAGCCGATCAGCACAAAACGGGAGCGATACGTCCCCGCCATTGCGCCGCGCCGCACGGTGTAACTGCCCGCCGCCGCCGCGTCCAAGATGGCGTCTACGATTTCATCATTCAACAAATTGACTTCATCAATGTAGAGCAAATTGTTATCGGCACGGGCAAGAATACCGCGCTCCAAACGAATTTTATTTTGCTGCACGGCGATTCGCTCGTTGATGCCGCCAACGACATCTTCAAGGCGGGCATTGAGCGGTAACTCTACCAGTTTGACCGGCTCGTAATGCGAAATCGCTTCACCCGCTTGAAACTTCTCCCAACAGTCGGGATAGATGTAACGGGCGTTTTCGGTTTTCATTTCGTGAGGGAGTGCGCCGTCTTCACAGTCGCTTACTTCAACGTCGGGGAGGATGTCGGTTACACTGCGAACGGCTGTCGTTTTGCCCGTGCCGCGAGGTCCGATCAGCAGGACGCCGCCTATCGCCGGGTTGATGACCGCGAGGAGGAGGGCGACTCGCATTTCGTACTGCCCGACGACTGCCGCAAAGGGGTAAGGGAGCGCGTCCGCGATTCCGAGTTCGGGCGCTTTCGCAGATAGCACACGCCGCGCTCCCGCTTGATTGAGGATACGCAGCAGAGTCGATGTGCCGCTGGCGTCGAGGTCGGGCAGAAAAGCGTCGTCGCTCATCGTGTGTCCATTTTTTCTAATGCCCGCTGCTTTTTGCGATATTCCTGACGTGCTTTCGCCTGTTCTGCCCGCGCCCGTTCTTCGTCGGTCTTATAGTCGATTTCGGGGACGACTGCCGGACGCCCTGCATCATCCAGCGCGACATAGACGAGATAGGCAATGTTGGTCTTCTGGGACGTGCCGTGCATGGGGTCTTCGGTGACAACTTCCACGCGGGTTTCCATGCTGGTACGCCCGACATAGGTTAGTTCGGCGCTGCACATCACCAGATTACCGAGCAAAATGGGTTCTTCAAAGGTCATGCTGTCAATGGCGACGGTCACGACAGGGCGGCTGGCGTGGCGGATTGCGACCAGCGCCCCGGCTTCGTCTACCATTCGCATGATCACACCGCCATGTACATTCCCATGCTGATTCGCGTCTTGCGGACCCATCAATGCGCTGAGGGTAAAGCGTGACTCGGCAATGGTTTTGCGACTGCGTTCCAAGAAAGGTTTCTCCTGTGGATGGTGGAGATCAGGCGTCTTCCTCACCCGCATCGGGCGCGAGGTCGGAAACACGCTTGAATATATCAGGATCCCATTCTAACACATCGATTTTGTCATAGCCGAGATCGCCATTGATGGGGGGTAGGGGGGCGCGGCTGGGCATTTTCGGTTTTGCGGGCTTTGCTGGCAGTTCTTTTAGGCTGAGAAGCGGCGGACGCGCTGCGCTGCGCTTGCGGATAACACGTCCATCGGCATACAAATTGCCAATCCACTCGCCGTATTTGGTGTAAACATCATATTTGTCGGTGCGGATAAAACCAATGTAATCGCCGCGTCCGTCAAAGAGGAAATCGCCAATTTTGGTTGCTATCCAGTCGCCAGCGGTGTCGAAAATGTAGAAGGGCTTGTTGGGGTCAATTGTGAATTTACGGGACATCAGTACCATGCTTTCTCAAAAGTAAACTCGTTCTATTTGATTATAGAGGGGGTCGTTATTTGTGGGGCTTAAGATAGGAACAGCCTCACCCCCGACCATAGTCGAAAAGCAGCCTCACCCCCCAGCCCCCTCTCCGAAAAAGGAGAGGGGGAGTAAAGCAGCCTCACCCCCCGACCCCCTCTCCCGAAAAGAGGAGAGGGGGAGAAAAGAGGCTCTACGAGAGCATGTGTTGGTAGGTGGCGTGGAGTTGGGCGGCGGCGGAATCCCATGTGAAGGTTTTGATTTGTTCTAAGCCGCGTCGTGAACATTCGGCATGTAAAGCCGAGTCGGTGATCAAGCGTTCGAGCGCCGCCGTGATCGCGTCTTGATCGTTCGGATCGATCAATATGCCGGCGTCGCCTACGACTTCGGGAAGCGAGGAAATATTCGAGGTGAGGACAGGCGTCCCGCACGCCATTGATTCCAGTAAGGGAAGCCCAAAGCCCTCGTAGAGCGAAGGCATAGCGGTAATCAATGCCTCGCTGTAGAGCGCGGGGAGATCGGCATCGTCGGCAAAACCGCGCAAGTGAATATAGTCGGGCATAGTTTCGTTGAGCATCCGCCACCCCGTTTGATCGAGTGAGCCTTTACCCCCGACAATCACGAGATCGATCTCGATGCCCTTTGCCCGCAGCATCATGACCGCGTGCATAAGTTTGACGTAGTTTTTGCGCGGGTGAAATCCGCCTACCGCAAAAATATAGGGACGGTCAGGAATTTTGTATTTGGCGCGAACGGTTGCTGACTTGACACGGTGAAAACGGGCATCGACGCCGCTTAATAACACGGTGATTTTCTCGGCAGGCGTATTGTAGAGCGCGATCAGGTCGTCTTTGGTGGCTTGCGAGTCTGCCAGCACATGATCGGCACGGCGGACAGATCGCGGAACGACTACATCCAGATACGCTTTCAGTTTGGGGTCGGTTGCTTCTGGCACGCGGGCGAAGGACAGGTCATGCACGGTGAGCAAGGAACGGGCGTGAGTCGGCGGCAGGGTGAAATCAGTCGCATGGTAGAGATCGATTTTGCCAGTGAACTGTTCAATGTACAGTGGAATTTGCGCCCTGTGCCAGATACGCGCTAACCATGTCGGCGTGATGGGCGTGCTGCGCCATGAGAAGTTATCACCGGGAAGGGGAGGAAGATTTGATTTGTTTGCGCCACTCACGAACAGGCGGTAATCGGACGAGTGGTCATGTCGCGCTAACGCCGTGACCAGTTCGCGTACATAGCGCCCGATTCCGCCCCCCTGTTCATAGGCGGCGGTATAGTCAATCCCAATGGTAGGCAAGGGGATTAATTCACGTCGTTGTAAGTCCAGTAACGGTTGGCGAGGAAATTCCACACCATCACAATGCAGACGCCGATGAACCATGCGACCATTGTGCCGAGTTTCGCTTCCGCGCTGGCAGATGGCACGTAACCGGGACGCAATAGTTGAATTTCAGGCAGAAAGAAGGGCATGAGAGTCGTACCCAACCAGTGATAGGCACTGCTAATCCAGAGTGTGCGCCCGAACCAGCCCACAAAGCTGATGCCGAAGAACTGCACTAACTGGCGGCGCATGGAACGAGAGCGCGAGTCGGGGTATGTCCAATAGCGATTCCAGATGAAATTGCTAATGACAGCGGCAATGAACGCAATGCTGCTGGCAAGGGCGACTTTGAGGTCTTTGCTCGGTTCGACGGGTGCAAGGATAGTCGCTTGAAGCATGAACAACGTCCCCGCGTCGATGATTGCGCCGATTGCGCCAACAGTCGCAAATTTGAGGAAACGCTCAAGTTCTTTTGCTTTCTCGCCACCAACGCGGGAAGCAATGAGTTGAATCGGGGCGTCGAGCGGATTACGCACGGCGATACGGCGGATTTGTGTCATCAGTCCTCGATCTCATTATGGAGCAAAGCAAGCACACCGAGCATCACCCCCATGTGAATAAACACGTTATTGACCCAGAGGTTATCAGTTAAGCTGTGAACAGCGAGATAAATCCAGATGCCCAGCAGCCCAACAGCGGTAAACCGCGCTAGCATATCGGGGTGACGCCGCGCTCTCCACGTCAAGACCATGACGACGACCCATAAGGCAAGATAAGTTGCCAGCCCAATGATGCCAGTCTCTGCTAAAACATTCAAGTAGTAGTTATGGGCATGACCCAACGCCATTTCCCAATTCATGAGACTGTAGGCAGGGTTGGGGTATGCCGCTTCGTAATTGCCGAAACCCACGCCTAAGTAGGGATTCGCTGTCGCCATGTTGACCGCCGCTTGCCAGTGCGCCAACCGTTCGATCACGGCGTAATTCGCTGGCGTGATGGTCACGCCGCGCACATCGGTCACGGCGAAGGTTTCTTGCGTGAAACTGTTGAGCCGTTCGACAATGGAGGCGGGAAGTCTTCCGCTTGACCATAACAATGCGAAAACGACTGCGCCTACGCCGATCAAGCCGAGTCCGTAGCGCGTTTGGCGGGGGAGGGCAAAGACCATCACCGCAAGCGAGGCGACGAATGCCAACCACGCGCCGCGACTGTAGGACATATAGACACCCGCCGCCATCAACACGAACGCCGCGCCGTAATAGAGGATAGGCGCTAGATCAGCGAGGGTGAGAGTCAACTGCTTGCGCCACTTTGTCCACCCACGTATCGCGTATCCTAACGCCGACATGAGCGCCAGTGGTGCGATCAAACCCATGAAACCGCCAAAGGGATTCGGCTGTCCGAATGTGCCAAAGGCGCGGAAATTATCCCCATTAACGAGCAAATGAAGCGCCCCGCTGCCGCCGAAGAACTCATAAATGCCGATGATGGCGTTAGCGACTCCAGCAAGCGTGAGCGCGAACACAATCCATTCCCGCCCTTGATTGCGCTTCCCTAGATCAAAAATGAGCGCGATCAAGACAAGGATTTGCGCCCATTTGAGCCATTCGTTGAGCCACGCGCTCATTGATAGGGCGGTGAAGGCGGACAAACTCGCGGCGGCGAAAAACCCGATCACTGGAAGGTAAACGGGAGTCCAGCGAATGCGCGGTAAGCGGCGGCGGTTGACGAGCGACTCACCTGCCCACACACCAATAAACACGATCAGGCTGATTTGCCCGATGTCGAGCGGGAGTTGGATGGGCGCTTCGGTGGCGATCAACGTTCGCAGCGGCGCGATCACCAGCATCAGCGTTAGCGCGGCGTAGGGGGTGATCACGATAGACAGCACCAATGCCACTAACGCGATCCCCGCAATGGAGAGCGCGGTAGGCTGCATGGCGATCACCAGACCAGCGATGACCGCCAGCACCGCCCAACTTATCTTGTGAAGCGGAAGGGTCACACGACCTCGCGGAAATAGTCGATGGTGGGCGGCAAACCGTCACGCAATGGGATTTTTGGCTCCCAATCGAGAATCGTTTTCGCACGGGTGTTATCCGGGCGGCGATTTTGAGGATCGCCCTGAATTCTCAGTTGTTCTTTCACGACGATGCCGGCTTTGTTTCCCGTGATTTCGTTCACGACCTGCGCGAACTGCATCATGGTCATTTCTTCAGTCGTGCCAATGTTGATCGGTTCGGCAAAGTCGCACATCAACAGGCGGTACACGCCTTCGACCAGATCAGTCACGTATTGGAAGCAGCGCGTTTGCATTCCGTCGCCGTAGACGGTCAAGGGTTCGCCGCGCAGCGCCTGTCCGATGAAGTTGGGGACAACACGACCATCGTCTAAGCGCATTCGAGGTCCGTAGGTGTTGAAAATACGCACAATGCGTGTGGTTAGACCGTGTTCACGGTGATACGCCATCGTCAGCGATTCGGCAAAGCGTTTTGCTTCGTCGTAGACGCCACGCGGTCCAATGGTATCGACGTTGCCCGCGTAATCTTCGCGCTGAGGATGCACCAGCGGATCGCCGTAAATCTCTGACGTGGATGCCAGCAAGAAGCGTGCGCCCTTCGCCATTGCTAAACCGAGCGTATTGTGAGTCCCCAATGCGCCGACTTTCAGCGTCTGGATGGGGAATTTTAGGTAGTCGATGGGGCTGGCAGGGGAGGCGAAATGTAAGACGGCATCCAGCGCGCCTTTGACGAAAACGTAGTTCGTCACATCATGCCGGATGAAATTGAAATTCGGATTCCCTGCCAAGTGTGCGATATTTCGCGTATTCCCTGTGATCAGGTTGTCCACGCCGATAACCGTATGACCCTCGCTTAAGAAGCGGTCAGACAGATGAGAACCTAGAAAACCGGCTGCCCCGGTAATAAGAACGCGCAAAGTTTACAAACCCTTTCAAGCCTGATACAAGCCTGATAAACGAAGCTCTCCGAGTTTACCAAAGAACGTCATTCTTGTCTGTGCAGATTTCGTAGACCCATACCCGAATTCAGGGAGGGAGAGGCGCTCAGTCATTGGCAACCAGCGCAAGCAGAAGCACAAAAATGATCGCTAAGTCTGGCACGAACACGCTGTTATCGACCATGCCATGTGTGAGTAAGTTGACCATACTGCCCATGCCGCCAATCAGTAGGGCGGCGGTAAGGGGTTCGGGGCGGGAACGATAAAGACGAATCGCGGTTCGCCAGAACGTGAACTGAATCCACGCGAAAATTAGCACGCCGAACACGCCAAGCCGTACCCATGCATCGAGGATGAGGTTATGGGGATGCGATAGATCGGGTTCTTGCCACGCATCAGGCATCATGAAACGCCCGCGAAAGGCATTCAGGAATTGATCTAACCCTAGCCCGGTAATGGGACGTTCCGCGATCATCTGGAGGGTGCTTTGCCACACACGCACGCGAAAAAAGCTCGTGCCTTCGCCTACTTCAAACACGCGGGCGAAACGGGGGAACTGCATCGCTACCGCAAACAACGCCGCACCCGCACCTGCTAAACCAATCAAGGCGAGTCGCGCACGGCGGAGGAGTGAGAGCAAAAACACGACCAGTACGGCGGCGGGAATGCCGATGAAGATTGCTCCGGCGCTTTGACTCAACAACGCCGCAATGCCCATGATGATCAACGCGCCGATGGCGAATAACCGCCGCGTCCGGTCAAGGTTGGCGAGGGCGAATGCCAGCGCGAAGGGGATACAG
>JBBQRJ010000041.1:0-17816 GCA_038214955.1 Aggregatilineales bacterium
TACAACATTCACGGCGGATTCGATGAGTTCTACAACAACAGCCTCGAAGCAGTTGCGCGTACCATCCAGCAAAGCGGCGTCAATGTGGTGCTGCTGCAAGAAGTGGACGCGGGACGGTTGACCTCTTTCAGCGTTGATCAATCGCTGTGGCTGGCGCGGCGCTTGGGGATGGATCGCCGCTTTTATGCGACTAACGAGGGTTTACAGGGACTCGCGGTGCTATCGAACATGGAGATCGCGTTTGACGATGGGGCGCTGTTGTCGAGCGTTGGCAATCAAACCGGTGTGCAGCGCGTACAGGTGCTGCCAAGCCCGAACAACGTGGTCACGATTTACAATACATGGCTGAGTCCGCTGTTTGATCTCGGTGATTCGGCACTGACATCACAGGAGCAAGATCAGGTACTCCAGTTGAATGAACTGTTCGGCACGTACATTCAGCAAGCGTGCAGCATCAATTTGGGGCGCACACTGCTCGGCGGCACATTCCACAATGTCCCCGACTCGCCGCTGGTGCAAGGGTTACGCAACGCGGGTTTCAACGATCCATTTGCAGGATCACCCCTCGAACTCTCTGCGACGTTTGTCCGCATAGGGCTACAACATGCCCGTTTTGATTATTTGTGGACGTGTAACATGCCGTCGTCGGGTACGGGGGTGATGGCAACGCCGGGATCGGATCATCGGTTGGCGTTCAGTCAAGTGGTGCTGAACCGTCAAGCGGGAAGTTAAAAGCAAAAGATTTGAACCACAGAGAACGCAGAGAACACAGAGGGTAAAGGCAAATCGTGTAGGGACGCGCAACGGCGCGTCCCTACGAATCGGTGGGTGGGTCGGACATGCGACTGAGCGCGTCATAAGCGGCGGCATGAGCGGCGGCTTGCTTGCTCCGCCCTATCCCCCGTCCAGCAACCCAATCCCCGATGAGGACTTCAAAGGTGAACGCCTTTTCGTGTTCAGGACCCGACGACTCGACAAAGCGATACAGCGGCGTCTTGCCGTAAAATGCTTGGCTGCGTTCTTGTAGTACGCTGCGCGGGTCTTTATCCAGTTGCTCGGCAATGACAACCTCTAAGCGACTGAGCAGCAGAGGCAGAACAAATGCCTTGACCGTTTCCAAGCCCTGATCGATGTACAACGCCCCGATCACCGCTTCAAATGCGCCGCACAGATTATTCAGGCGTTCGCGTCCGCCGCTGTGTTCCTCACCTCTGCCCATGCGAAGCGCCTCTCCGACATGACACAACCGCGCTAACTCTGCCAGCGATTCGGTACGCACGAGTGCAGCACGCAAGCGTGTCAGTTCGCCTTCGAGCGCATCAGGGAAGCGGCGGAACAGCATATCCCCGGAAACAAAGTCCAGAACAGCATCGCCTAGAAATTCCAACCGCTCGTTGTCCACAAGATCAATATCCTCGTGTTCATTGACATACGAGCGGTGAGTCAACGCTTGCTGTAAGAGGGAATTATCGCTGAAACGAAGTCCGATGTCTGATTGAAATGCTTTCAAATCGATCAAGGCGGGTTAATTCTCGAACGTCTTGAAAATCAGCGAGACATTATGACCGCCAAACCCGAATGAATTGCTCATCACATGGCGCATGACAACAGACCGCGCCTCATTCGGCACATAATCGAGGTCGCATTCGGGATCAGGTTCGGTCAGGTTGATAGTCGGTGGCGCAATTTGATCGCGCAGGGAGAGGATCACGAAACCAGCTTCCATCGCCGCAGTCGCGCCCATGCCGTGACCCGTCATGCTCTTGGTTGAACTCATCGGCACTTTGTAAGCGTGTTCGCCAAATATGCGTTTGACGGCTTTGGTTTCCATCAGGTCGTTCAGTTCTGTGGCTGTACCGTGCGCGTTGATGTAATCAATGTCGGTGGGGTTTAATCCCGCGTCATCGAGCGCGTTTTGAATCGCCATGCTTGCGCCAAGCCCTTCGGGGTGCGGCGCGGTGATGTGAAAGGCGTCAGAGGTTGCGCCATAGCCGATGATCTCCGCAAGGATATTTGCTCCGCGTGCTTTGGCAAATTCGAGTTCTTCCAAGACGAGTACGCCCGCGCCTTCACTAAAGACCAGACCCGCCCGATCCTTCGAGAATGGGCGTGATGCGCCTGTGGGGTTGTCGTTCATGCGCGAACATGCGCCGATGCGGTCAAATGCAGCGATGCCAATGGGGATGATCGGCGCTTCTCCACCCCCCGCCAGCGCCCGATCCAAGCGCCCCATCCGAACAAGATCATAGGCGTGACCGATGCAATCCGCGCCTGTCGCACAGGCTGAAATGGGCGTGGCGGACTGCCCCATTGCGCCGATGTCGATACTTACGTGGTTGCTCCCCCCGTTCACAACGAGCATGGGTATGCCAAACGGCGTGATTTTCCGCGAGTCGCCTGTTTCAAAAAGCGTTTGTATTTCTTTGTAATAGCTGCCTACCCCGCCCACCGCCGAACCGATCACGACGCCTGTCCGCCCCCGATTGGAATCATCAATCACCAGACCCGATGAGCGCATGGCTTCCTGCGCCGCCGCAACGGTGAACTGCTGATTCAAGTCACGCCGCCGCGCATCCTTCGCAGACATGTACTTGGTCGCATCCCAATCTTTTATTTCTGCCGCGATGTGAACGTTGTAGCTCGTCGAATCAAAGCGCGTGATCGGTGCAATGCCGCTCTTGCCCGCTTTGATATTCGCCCATGTTTCTTCTACATTGTGTCCTAAGGGGGACACCATTCCCATTCCGGTGACAACGACTCGCCGGGTCATACGTACCTCTTTCGTAATAATCAGATTGTTTTGTACCACAGTGACGCCGCGAATTCTAGTCCCCGTGATGGGGCGTATAATGTCCTTCGATCCATGACGACCCGTCTGGACGAAATTCTTTTTTCCAGACCGGAACAATTTCTTTCAAGCGATCAATCCCATAGCGTGCCGCCTCGAAGCAACCTTGATCCCGATGACCGGACGAACAGGCGATCACAATCGTGTTCTGCCCCACTTCAAGCCGCCCGACGCGCTGCACAATAGCGATGCCCTGTACGAGCGGATACTGCTGGCGGATTTCGTCGGCAACCTGCTGCATTTTGGCAATTGCCATCGGCTCATACGCTTCGTATTCAAGCAATGCCGTTTCGTTTTTGCCGACGGTTTGACCGCGCACCATGCCGCTGAACACGCAAACCGCCCCCGTAGCGGGTGTGGTGATCGAGGCAACGAGTTCATCGGTGCTGAATGGTGCATCTGCTAGGCGGAATATTTCGGGATGTTCACCATCACCGCCGCTCACGGGCGGGAAAAATGCCACCCGATCCCCTGCTTTCACGGGATCGCTTGGATAGGCAAATTCTTCATTGACCGCCGCAATCGCCGTCGGCAAATGGGATTCTAATGCGGGAATCTGTGCCGCAAGGGTTTGCCTCACATCGCTGATCGTAACACGCTCGCCGGGAAACGTGAGCGTGAACTGCCCTTTTCCGGCGCGATCTTTAAGCGTGGCAAATAGCAAAATCGTGATGTCCATCCATGTTACTCCTCGGCGACGTAATCACCATGCACACCGCCGCGCTTCTCTAACAGCCGAATATCGCTGATTCGCATCGCTCGATCTACGGCTTTCACCATGTCGTAAATCGTCAATGCCGCCGCGCTTACCGCTGTGAGTGCTTCCATTTCAACGCCTGTCTTGCCGACGGTTCGTGCCGTCGCCTTGATCTCGACGGCGCTCATCTCAGTATTTAATGTCAATTCCACATCTAAATGCGTCAATGGGATGGGGTGACAAAGCGGAATCATCTCGGACGTGCGCTTTGCCGCCATAATTCCGGCGATTCGAGCGACGGTCAGCACATCGCCCTTTTTGATTCCCCCCTGACGGATAAGATCAAGCGTGTGCGGCTGCATCGTCACTGTTCCACCCGCGATTGCAACCCGTTCGGTATCGGGTTTATCGCCTACATCCACCATACGAGCGTTTCCATGTTCATCCACATGCGTTAGTTGATCACTCATCGCTCGGTATCCTTAACACAGCCAACCCCTCATTCGTTGCGCCAATTATATCCATGAGCGGGTAAACAATCTTGTTTTGCCTCCTTTCGATCAGTACAATTAGCGCATTTCCCCCGGCGTTTCAGGAGCAGCATTTTGGGCATTTTCCGCAGCGGCATGTCAAAGACCCGTAATTCGTTCTTTGGGCGCATTGCTCAAATGCTTGGCACCAACCAAATTGATGATGATACGTGGGACGACCTAGAGGCGCTTCTCATTCAGGCAGACGTTGGCGTCAAGACGACCACCGACGTACTGAAAGAAGTGCAAAATCGCGCCTCACGGGAAAACATCAAGCGGGCTGACCAATTGCACGTGGCGCTGCGTGATGCGTTACTGAATACCCTCAGTAGCCCGCCCGTCCTCAACGTGAGCGGACGCCCACTCTCGATCATTCTAGTGGTGGGAGTCAATGGGTCGGGCAAAACAACGACGATTGCGAAACTGGCAAACCGCTTGAACAACATCAATCAGCGTAAAGTTCTGCTGGCAGCGGGCGATACCTTCCGCGCCGCCGCGATTGAGCAGTTGCAGACATGGGGCGAACGGGTGGGCGTTCCGGTCATTGCCAACAAGCCCGGTTCTGACCCTGCTGCTGTGGTTTATGATGCAACCGTTGCCGCCCATGCGCGTAACCGTGACATTCTGATTGTCGATACGGCGGGGCGCTTGCATACCAATTACAACCTGATGGAAGAATTGGCGAAGATCAAATCTGTGTCGGGTCGCGTCATTGAAGGAGCGCCGCATGAAGTGTTACTGGTTTTGGATGGGACGAGCGGGCAGAACGCAGTCACGCAAGCGGAAAAGTTCCGCGAAATGGTGAACGTGACCGGCGTGATCGTCACCAAGCTAGACAGCACCGCTAAAGGCGGTGTCGTGTTTGCGATCAACCACGATCTTGGGCTGCCAATTCATTACATCGGCTTGGGCGAACGTGTGGGCGATCTTGTCCCGTTCCGCCCCGATTTCTTTGTAGACAGCCTGTTTGAAGATAACTCCAAGTAATTAGTAAACGAGACGAAATAAAAACAAATGGAAACCCTCAACACCCGATTTGAAGTCATGCGGGAAGAAATTGACGGGCTGATGCAAAAGCTCGATTTGGACGGCAAGAAACGCCGTGTCGAGCAGATGCAAACGCAATCCGCTGATCCCGACTTTTGGTCGAATCCCGAAAACGCGCAGAAAACCATGCAGGAGATCGCCCGCCTGAGCGCGGAGATTGACCGCTGGAATGCGGTGAAGTCACGTATTGAAGACGCGCTCGAACTGTCTGCCCTATCCGATCCTGAATTCATGCCTGACCTGTTGAAAGAGGCAAATTCCTTAGCAGAGATCGTCGAAAAGATGTCGCTGCACGTGCTGCTCTCTGGCATGTATGACACCGCTGACGCGATAATAGCCATCCACGCGGGCGCGGGTGGTACAGAAGCGCAGGACTGGGCGCAAATGCTCGAACGTATGTATTTGCGCTGGGCAGAAGACAACGGCTATAAGTCTGAGATCATCGAACGGATGGAAGGCGAAGAAGCGGGTCTTAAAAGCGTGATGATCGGTATACGCGGCGAATATGCTTATGGCTACTTGCAAAGCGAACAGGGTGTTCATCGGCTTGTGCGAATCAGCCCGTATGATGCGGCTGCCCGCCGTCATACATCGTTCGCTAAGGTAGAGCTGTGGCCCGATATTCAAGGCGAGATCGACATCGAGATCAACGAAAAAGACCTGCGTATCGACACTTACCGTTCCAGCGGCGCGGGTGGTCAAAACGTGCAGAAGAACGAAACGGCTGTGCGGATTATGCACATTCCTAGCGGGACTGTCGTCACCTGCCAGAATCAACGCAGTTTAACGCAGAACCGCGAACGCGCCATGCAGATTCTCAAAGCGCGTTTGTTCGAGATGGAGCGCAAGAAGCGGGATGCCGAACTGAACGCGCTTAAGGGTGAAAACGTCGAGGCGGGTTGGGGCAACCAGATTCGTTCCTACGTGTTGCAGCCGTATCAACAGGTGAAAGACCTGCGAACGGGCTATCTTTCAACCAACCCCAGTGTGGTGCTGGACGGTGAATTGAACCCATTCATGGAAGCGTATCTACGTGCTAAAGTCGGCACGGGGGTGTTGATTGCGGCGGAAGAAAGCGAACTCGAACCTTAACTGATGAGCTATCTACACTCACGAGTCACCTGAACCCATGAGCTACCTGAACTTCGCTGTCGATGTCTCCTCCCTGCCCAATGGAAGGTATCGCGTTCGCGTCTCCGCGCCTGTCGGTGAAGCAAGCGCCGATCTCGACAACCCGTTTACCGTTCAAGAGATTGAAAGCATCCTCGCTATTTTGGGGCGCACGAACCGCGTCCCAAAAGCACAAGAACAGGCGACTGCCCGCGAATTTGGGGGTCGCCTATTTAATTTCCTGATTCGCGGCAGCAGTGACATCAACGCGGCGTATATCGCCAGCCTTGAGCGGGCGGGCAGCGACGGTTTACGCATCCGGTTAAGTGTAGAAAACGCAGGTGATTTACGGGCGCTCCCGTGGGAATATCTACGCGACCCAAACCGTGATTTCCTCGCGCTTTCGCGCCTCACGCCAGTGGTTCGCTATACCCAACAGCTTGATATTCGCCCACCTGTGAAGCTCACCTACCCGATTCGGGTGCTGGTGATGATCTCTGCGCCCGCCGACTTTCCCACACTCGATGTTGAGGGGGAATGGCAGCGTCTGAACGAGGCAACCGCCGAACTTCAACGGCGCGGCGTGATGATTCTGGAACGGTTGGACAGCGCCACATTGATCGCCTTGCAGCGGCGTCTGCGCGGCGGGGAATATCACATTTTCCACTACATCGGTCACAGCGATTACGATGCGACTACGGGTCAAGGCTTGCTGGTTTTCGAGAGCGAAAGCGACGAGAGCAAAGGACAGGTCATCAGCGGCGCATCGTTGGGGCGTGAACTCGGTGAGGAAATGTCGCTGCGGCTTGTTGTCCTCAATTCGTGCCACAGCGCCCGCCGTCCTGATGTTGACGCTCTGTCGGGGATTAGCAGTAGTTTGGTCGCACGCGGGATTCCGGCAGTAGTCGCAATGCAGTTCGCTATCACCGATGGCGCGGCGAAAGCCTTTGCCGAGGAATTTTATCGCGTACTGGCAGAGATGACTCCCATTGACACGGCGGTGAGCGAAGCCCGCCGAGCGATTGATAACCGTGTGCAAAACATCGAATGGGCGACTCCGGTGCTGTTCATGCGTTCCGACACGGGGATTCTGTTCACCTCCCCAAATGCGACGGAAACGCGACCTGTTCCGCGAGTAGTCCATGAATCACAGCCAAGCCGCCGCAATCCAGTGACTTATGCGCTGCTTGGCATCACCGCGTTGATCGCGTTGGTACTCATCGCGGGGCTGATTCGGGGGATGACTCCGCCGCCCGTCACACCCACGCCGATTCTGCCACCCACAGTAACGTCTGATCCAGCTACCTTACCCGATTTGCAAATTGGCAACATGCGTATTTCGCCGCGCCGACCTGCTCCCGGTCAAATTTTCAGCCTCAGCATTACACTGACGAACGCGGGCAGTGTTGATTCCGGCGCGTTTGGATGGTCATGGGACGCCAGCCCTACTCTATTGGATGCGCTCGAAGGTCGTGTAGAGAACATCCCGCCGGGCGCATCGAAAACAGTCAGCTTTCCTTACAGCTATGGTTGGTGGGGTGAGTTCAATACGTTGATGAACATTGATGTGGAGTCGGAAATAGCAGAAGGCGAAGAACGCAACAACCGCCGCGCCTTCCCGATCACGCTGGCAAACGATCAACCGTTCACAGTCGATTTCAGTTTGCTACCGAACAATACCGTAGTCGAAACGCCTTTCCGTTTGGGCGGCGATGATTTTATCCCGTGGAATCTCGATTTCATATTCGGCACACTGGCAAATGCGGGCTGCGTTAACGCGCCAATTGATCTGCTTGAAGCACCAGAGGACGATGTGATCCTCACGATTGGCGACGATGCTGATCCGAACTGCGCCGCACAACCGCTCAACATCACGATCATTCGCGCCCCTGTCGGTGATGCACGGGTCGAGATTGTGCCAACACAAGCGGGCGTCGCAATGGTGCGGTACTTCTCCAACCCAAACGCAGGCACAGCAATTTTTGAAAGCGAACCATTGGCAGTCAACGCGGGCGAACCTGTTTTACTGGGGGCATTCGACAATGTGCCGCGCTTGATCCGCCGGATTGAGATCAGCATAGATAACCAACCGGTGCGCTTGACGCGGTTGACTCTGCTGCCTGTGGTTGAAAACCCGTAGTCTATCTCGAAAGGACGGACGCGATGTATCGCGTCCCTACAGGCAGATTTTCGTGGGGACGGAATATATCCCCTCCGTCTTTAGACACTCTCATGTTAATTGTTAAAAAATGTGCTTGACAAAATATTAACTTCTCGTTATACTTAACATTCGTGTGGGATTTTTGACTCCGCCCACATCTATGGTTATCTCGTCAATTTAAAGCAAGCCTCTCCTTGACATTAGAAGGCGAGTAGGCTACGATATTCGTTACGAATGTTCATAAGTGCGCCCACAGATTCAGCGATGAAAGAAGTAATCCTTTCATTCGCTTTTTTGTCATCTATGAGCCACGCCGCAGGACACTATCTATCTTCGATGGAGTCTGTTTCAACCCTACACGTATGAAGCTAAATTTCTAGCGCAGAGGAGGATGCCCTTGGAGGCAAAAGATTTTAGCGCACTGCGCGTTAGCCTTGCTTCGCCAGAGCAAATTAAGTCTTGGTCATATGGCGAAGTCACTAAGCCGGAGACGATTAACTATCGTCGACTGCGTCCCGAAAAAGATGGTCTGTTCTGTGAGGCAATCTTTGGTCCGACGCGAGACTGGCAGTGCTACTGCGGCAAATACAAGAATGTCCGGTATCGCGGTATTACGTGCGATAAGTGCGGCGTTGAAGTCACCCGCGCCTCGGTTCGTCGTGAACGTATGGGGCATATTGACCTCGCTGCGCCTGTCGCGCACGTGTGGTATACGCGCCGCGTGCCAAGCCATCTGGGTTTGCTGCTAGACATCAGCCGCCGCAACCTAGACCGCGTCCTCTACTTCGCACAATACGTCATCACGAGCATTGACGAAGAAGCGCGTAACCGTGCGCTTGGACGCATCGATAAGGAACTGGCACAGAAAGAATCGGCGCTGCGCGGTGAAATTGATGATCAACAGGGCGCAGTTGATACGAAGCGTGATGAAGTCATGCGCGGCGTTGAACAGCAAACGAAAGACATCAATGCCCATTTCAACACTGAACTCGAACGTCTCAGTGAAGAACTGGTGAAAGATGCTGACATGGTTCAGAAGCGCATCGAAGCGCAGATGAATCAACGTGCGGTGAGTGACATCGACTTCCCTAGCGCGAACACAGTTATTGTGGCGCGTGGTGAAACGGTTGATAGTTCTCACATCGCCCGCGTGCAAAGCATCGTCGGCACCCGTTTGAGCAATTTGCAAACGGAAATTGAAGATGCACGTCGTGAAGAACTGGGACGCCTGAACACCGACGCTAACGCACTGGTGGCGGCTAATGGTGTCAACCAAGAAGAGGTGGAAGAACTGAACCTGCGTATTTCGCACATCCGCCAGAGCGCGGACAAAGCGCGAAATGAAATCGCAGAACTTCGCGTCTTGCAGTTCTTGTCGGAAACACGCTACCGCGAACTGAAGCAGCGGTACGGTCAGGTTTTCCACGCCGATATGGGCGCGGAAGCCTTCTACGACATCCTCCGGGGCATGGAGTTGGATAAGTTATCAGTAGAACTGTGGCACGAAGTTCGCACCACACGTTCTAAGCAGAAAAAGAAGAAAGCAACCAAGCGTCTGCGCGTGGTCGAATCGTTGCGTAAGAGCGGCAATCGTCCCGAATGGATGATCTTGACGGTGCTGCCAGTGATTCCGCCCGATTTGCGCCCGATGGTGCAGTTGGACGGGGGTCGTTTCGCTACCAGCGATTTGAACGACCTTTACCGCCGCGTGATCAACCGCAACAACCGCCTCAAGCATCTGCTTGAACTCGGTGCGCCGGATGTTATCGTGCGTAACGAAAAGCGTATGCTCCAAGAAGCAGTAGACAGCTTGATCGACAACAGCCAGCGCGGTAAAGCGTTGAGCCGTCGTGGTCGGCGCGAACTGAAATCGTTGAGCGATATGCTCAAGGGTAAGAAGGGTCGTTTCCGCCGCAACCTGCTCGGTAAGCGCGTGGATTACTCTGGTCGTTCGGTGATCGTGATTGGTCCCCGGTTGAAGCTGCATCAATGCGGTTTGCCGAAGACGATGGCGCTGGAACTGTACCGTCCGTTCGTGATCAGCCAATTGGTGCGCTACAACTACGCCAGCAACGTTAAAGGCGCGAAACGCATCATTGAGCGCGAACGCCCCGAAGTTTGGGAAGTGCTGGAACAGGTCATCAAGGATCGTCCGGTGCTGCTCAATCGTGCGCCTACGCTGCATCGTTTGGGTATTCAAGCATTCGAGCCGCAACTGGTCGAAGGCAAAGCGATTCAAATTCACCCGCTCGTATGCTCCGCTTTTAACGCGGACTTTGACGGCGATCAAATGGCGGTTCACGTTCCCCTGAGCGATAAAGCGGTTCAGGAAGCACGCGAACTCATGCTCAGTACCAAGAACCTACTCAAGCCCGCAGACGGTCAGCCGATTGTCGGTCCCGCTAAAGACATGGTGCTTGGGATGTACTACCTGACGCTTGACCCCACTGTCGAAGTTGTCACGCTCCCCGAAAAAGCGGACGAATTCCGCACACGGGAAAGCCTGCACAACCCGAATGTCAAAGTCGGCGTGCCAATGCGTAGCAACGGCTACTACTTCCTGAACAACTTCGATGTCCCCGGCGCGGTGATCTACGAAGATGCTAAAGAACTACAGGAAAATGGTCGCATGAAGATCACCGAAAAGGCGATGGATCGCACGATCCGCGCCCTGCTCGATGGTGAAGTGGACTGTATGATTGCGAACCACTACGACCTGACCGAGATCATCAACAAGAAGAATCTCAACGGGCAGTTGGTCTTCTCCAACTTGCACGAACGTCGTCATGTGGTTGATATTGACGAAGTTGAATACCTGTATAACATCGGCTTGGTGGAACTCCATACGCCGATCCTGTTGGGCAATTACTACGATCACCAGCAAGCGCAAGAAAAACCCGAACCGACAACCATCGGGCGGGCGCTGTTCAACCGCATTCTGCCGGACGAAATACGTTTCGTTCAGGAAACATTCGGCAAGAAGCAGCTTCAAACGCTGGTGGATAAGTGCTACCGCCGTCTCGGTTCGGAAATCACTACCGAAATCGTGGACAAGATTAAAGACCTCGGCTTCCATTACGCGACGGTCTCTGGCACGACGATTGCCGTCACCGACCTAACGATCCCCGACGAACGTGCGGGCATTCTCGCCGAAGCGGAAGGCGTGGTCGAACGCGCTGAACGCGATTTCCGGCGCGGTCTGCTGACCGAAGAAGAACGCTATCAACGCACGATTGACGTGTGGAACAAGGCGAAAGATCAACTGCAAGACTTGATCCGCGACACGCTGAACCCGTTTGGACCTATCGCTGTTATGGCGATCTCCGGTTCGACCAAAGGCGGTTTTGGTCCGATCACGCAGTTGGCAGGGATGCGCGGTTTGATGGCTGATCCGTCGGGTCGTATTATCGACTTGCCCATTCGCAGCCACTTCCGCGAAGGCTTGACGGCGCTGGAATACTTCATCTCGACGCACGGCGCACGTAAGGGTTTGGCAGATACGGCGCTCCGTACCGCCGACGCGGGTTATCTCACCCGTCGTCTGGTCGATGTCGCTCAAGACATGATCATCAACCGGACGGATTGCGGTACAGAAGGCGGCATCTGGGTTCGCCGTTCTGACGACATCGCAGGTCAGACAATTTACGAACGTATCGTCGGGCGCTGTGCGGCAGGTGACACATTCAACCCTGAAACGGGTGAATTGATCGTTGCACGCAACGGCATGATCGATGAAGATGTTGCAGAAATCATTCAAAACAGTTCGCTGCGAGAAATGTACGTTCGCAGCCCGCTGACATGCGCCCTGATTCACGGTATTTGCGCCCTGTGCTATGGGCGTGACCTGGGTCGCGGTGAAATGGTGGAAATCGGGACGGCAGTCGGCATCATCGCGGCGCAGTCCATCGGTGAACCCGGTACCCAGTTGACATTACGTACCTTCCATACGGGTGGTACGGCGCAGGCAAGCGGTGACATCACCAGCGGTCTGCCACGTGTTGAAGAACTGTTTGAAGCCCGCAAGCGTCCGAAGGGCGAAGCGGTTGTGACGGACATCGGCGGCACGCTGCGCCTCAGCCGTCGTGAAGGTGTGCGTATCGCCACAGTCATCGACAGCGAAGTCTTCAGCGAACAGCAAGAGATTCCGGCGGGTTGGACGATCAACGCAACTGATAATCACCGCGTCGAAGCTGGTTTCATCCTCGCGCAGGATGAGGACACAGGCGAAAAACTCATCGCTAAGATGGGCGGCACGGTGCATCTCGAAGAAGAGATGATCTACATTCGCTACGAGCGCCGCGAAGAAAACGACTACGAAATCCCGTCGAGCGCACGTTTGCTCCCCGGCATGGAAGAAGGCGCAACCGTCGCCGCTGGTCAGCAGTTGACCGAAGGCGCGAAGAACCCGCATCACATTTTGCGCGTGTTGGGCGGTGAAGCGACACAGCTTTATCTACTGACCGAAGTGCAGAAGGTGTACCGTTCGCAAGGTGTGAACATTGCTGATAAGCATTTCGAGATCATCATCCGTAAGATGCTCTCTCGCGTGCAGATTACCAAGAGTGGTGACGGCACGCTGCTGCCCGGTGAACTGATTGACCGCTTGCAGTTGATTGACATCAACCAGAAATTGATGGCAATCGGCAAAGACCCGGCGGGCGCTGTTCCCGTGCTGCTTGGCGTGACCAAAGCCGCACTCAATACCGACAGTTTCCTGTCGGCGTCCAGCTTCCAGCACACGATTCGCGTGTTGGCGGGCGCTGCCATCGAAGGCAAGGAAGATAAGCTGTACGGGTTGAAAGAGAACGTCATCATCGGTAAGTTGATTCCGGCAGGTACGTGCTTCCATACCTATCAGGATCGTGAACTTGTCGCCCCTGTGACGAGTCTTGAGGCGCAAGGTACGTTCGATGTGGATGCTGATTTCACGGATACAGACGACATGGACGAAGATGATCATCGTCCTAGCTCACGAGATCGTGACCGAGACCGTGACCGCGACGACAGATAGTCGATAAGACATAAATAGTGGGGCGTAAGCAATATGCCCCACATCAGTAGAGATGGGCGGAACTATAATTAGTTTCGCCTTTTTGATTTGACAGTTTCTATGTATATTAGTCTAAAATCATAGGAGAGTATAATGGGCATCATCAGAGAAATTGAGCGTGTAGCACTACCGGGGATAGTGATTCCAAAACCTGATACCAAAATGCAGAAAATTAAGGGGTGGGGTCATAGTCGCGGGGAAAGAGCTTTGGTATATACTATTCCAAACAAAAAAGACAATACAAAATTGTCGAGTAAGCGGGTTAAGGAAAGTGATTTTCGTAAGACACATGATCAGTTAATAAAGAATGGTACATTTACAAAGCAATGGTTTGCTGAGAATTTGCCAGAGTGTAGTAAAGATGGTGATTGTAATTTCACTACCATTGGAGGGATTTTCGTGTTGTTAGGTGTAGCTGAATACGCGGAACCCGGTGTATATCGTTTTGTTCTGAGCAAATGAATTGAGTCAAGCATTGTGTCCCCTTTTCAATTTTGAAGGGGACACAAATCGGGCAGCCTACTTAACAGCCGTAGGTCGCTAGGTTCTCTTCCGGGCGCACCGCGTCGTAGAGCATCCAATAGAGTGGGCGCTCGGTGGTATCGGTGCTTTGAGTATCGACCTGACACGCTGTACCCGGCACAACAATGCTGTAGGCAGCGCGTTCGTCACTGTTGCTGACCATGCCCAGCAATGTCGCAAAGTTGAGATTCCATAGGAACATCAAGCCGATGTCGCTGCTCTGCTGACCGATCTCGAAAGCGCGTATAGTGTATTGACCCTGTTCCCAGCGATCAGTGAAACCCATCCAGTTCTCGCCCAGCGGGATCGCGCTCGGATAGCCATCCCAAGACGCCCAACCGAACTCTGTCACCCACATCTGTACGCCCGCATGACCACTATCACTGATGATCTGGCGGTAGTCGCGCAAATTATCACCGAAGAAGAAATGCGGGTTGTCGTCCCAGCCTTGCGTGCCGCAGCAGGTCGAATCGGGCGGGTTGCCCCACCCATAAGGATGAACACCGATTGCGACATCGGCGTAATTGCCTAACCCATTGGCGTACATCTGGCGCAAGAATGAGCGATCCTCTACTGACCCCTCACCATCGGCTGTGGGCGCGAGTCCAGCGGTGACAATCCCCATCGTGGGTGAATAGGCGCGAACTGCCTGATACGCCGCGTCAAACAGGCGCATGTAACCTGCCCCGTCAAATGGAAGCACGCCGCGCCACTCGCGGATCAAGTTCGGCTCATTCCAAATTTCGACGGCGTCAATCGAATCACCGAATTCGCGCAGCATCAAGGTGAGGAAGCTGGCGAACGCTTGCGGGTCATCGGGGGGTCCGTCTTCCTGTACCACCGAACGCGCCCAAGTCGGCGCTTTGGCGATGCTCAACAAAATGTTAAATTGGCGGCGATCTGCATCTTCGATATACAGTTGAACACGTTGGAAGAATGGACTTACGTCGTTCGCACCGTTTGGCTGCATGTCTTCCCACGGGATTTGCAGTTTAATCCATTTCACGCCAAGATGTGTCCCTACGCGATACATGGCGGCATCCCAGTCCGCCTGTTCAAGATTGCTGTCTAGCTGAATGCCCATGCGGTTAGGGTCAAGGTTAGGGAGATTTCCTACGGGCGGTTCAGAGGTAGCCGTTTGCGCCCCTTCAATTGTGGGAACGGGTGTTCCCGCTACGGGTGAATTGGTCACAAACGGCGTCAAGGTCGGCGGCGTATAGCCGGGTCCCACGACGGGACCTCGAATGGTGATCGCGGGTCGCGGGGTTGGCGTGATGTCACCCTGCGACAAGGTAAGAAAAGTCGGAACTGCGCCCACAAGAGAGAGGGCGACCAGTAGGATCAAGGTGGGTGTCAGTCGTTTCATCATGAAAATGATCCTAACATATCCCGTTCTCGCAAACCATAGCCGCTTTTTTCGCCTGAGTTGTGGTATAATGAGAACACTTGTTCATTCTACAGTCTCATATTTGATGCGCCTTACGCTGAAATTGGCACAGGAAAACGTATGACATTAGGTCTAGTGCGACAGGTAAACATCGGTCAAGAAATGCGCGACGCTTATCTGGATTACGCGATGAGCGTGATCGTCTCGCGGGCGCTCCCCGACGCACGGGATGGATTGAAACCCGTGCATCGGCGCATCTTGTACGCAATGTACGATCTGGGGATGCGTGCTGATACCCCTTACAAGAAATGCGCCCGTATTGTCGGTGAAGTATTGGGCAAGTATCACCCGCACGGCGATGTCGCGGTCTATGACACGCTGGTGCGTCTAGCGCAAAACTTTTCGATGCGTTATCCCTTGATCGATGGTCAGGGTAATTTCGGCAGCATTGACGGGGACGGCGCGGCGGCAATGCGTTATACCGAAGCCCGCATGACGCAAATGGGTGAAGAACTGCTGGTCAACATCGGCATGAACACGGTTGACTTTCAGGATAATTTTGATGGCACGCTGCAAGAACCCACCGTTTTGCCCGCCAGCATTCCAAATTTGCTTGTCAACGGCTCATCGGGGATTGCGGTAGGCATGTCTACCAATATCCCGCCGCACAACCTCGCTGAGGTCTGCGACGCGCTGATCTTCATGTTGAGCCAGTGGGATAAGTTGGATGATATTGGCGTCGAAGATTTGATGCGTTTTATCAAAGGTCCCGACTTCCCAACGGGCGGTTTGGTCTACCGTCACATTGACGATACCGATGAAGGCGACGACTCGCTCATCACCGCTTATGCCACCGGACGCGGTAAAATTACCATGCGTGCCAAGATTCACATCGAGGACATGGGACGCGGGAAGTCGCGCATTATTGTGAGCGAACTCCCCTATCAAACCAACAAATCTTCGTTGATCGAACGAATCGCTTATCTGGTACGCGAAGGCAAACTAGAGGGCATCGCAGATTTACGCGATGAATCGGATCGGCAGGGTTTGCGACTGGCGATTGAGCTGCAACGCGGGACAGAAGCCGCCCCTGTGATAGGTCAGCTATTCAAACTTACGCCGCTTCAAGAAACATTCAGCATCATTATGCTGGCGTTGGTCAACAACGAACCGCGTATCCTCACGTTGAAACAGACGCTCAAGGTCTACATTGATCATCGCCTCGAAGTGGTGCGCCGACGCAGCGAATACGAACTCAACCGCGCTAAAGAACGCGCTCACATCCTACAGGGGCTGCTTAAGGCGTTGGATGCGATGGATGAGGTGATCGCCACGATCCGCAAATCCCGCACGGCAGACACCGCCCGAACCAATTTGATGCGACTGTTGAGCATCACTGAAATTCAGGCGCAAGCCATCCTCGATATGCAACTTCGACGCCTTGCCGCGTTGGAACGCAAGAAAATTGAAGAAGAATACGACGAAAAAATCAAGCTGATCAAGCACCTAGAAGAAGTCCTCGCCAGCCCGCAGAAAATGCGTGATGTGATCTCAGAAGAAATGCGGACGATCAAGGATGCGTACAATGACCCGCGCCGGACGATCATCGTCGATTCTGCCGCGACTCGCCAAGTGACCACCGAATCGCTGATGATGCCACACGAGGAAACATGGGTCACGCTGACAGTTGAGGACAAAATCGGGCGCAGTTTCGAGAATACGCCGCCCAAGGTCACGGGTGAAGTCAAAGACCCGCCGCGCTTTATCATCCAGAGCGACTCCACCAAGATTGTGTACCTATTCTCGACAAAAGGACAATGCGCCACAATTCCCGTGCATCAACTGCCGCAAGTGAACGATCCGGCAGAGGGTGTCCTTTACAAGGATATATGCGGCTTCAAGAATGGTGAGAAGATAGCCGCCACGCTGACGCTGCCCGCCGACGCTGACGAGGGCTTCCTGCTCATGGTGACAGAGGGCGGCGAAGTCAAGCGGCTGAAATTGGCGGATTTACCCGGCATGACCGCGAATGTGTTCAAAGCGATGGACATTGATGGCGAAGACAACCTGTTCAATGTCTTGTTTACGTCCGGCGAAACAGAAATCGTGCTGACGACGTATCAAGCACAGGCGATTCGCTTTAAAGAAAGCGAAATCCGTCCAACGGGTTTAGGCGCGGGCGGTATGCGCGGCATTAAGGTAGCAGAACAGAAAGATCGTATTGTTGGCGCGGGGATTGCTCAGGATAACATGCACTTGTGGACGATTACGGACGACGGCATTGCGAAAAGCTCTCCGCTCACGGAATATCCAACCCAGGGGCGTGCGGGCAGCGGCGTTGTGACTATGAAACTGCCTAAAGAAAGTAATGGGGTCGCGGCGGCAGTATTGGCGCACATGGATGATCAGGTGATCGTCTTGACGAGCAAGAATAGACCCAAAACGATGCGCGTCAGTCTTGCGC
>JBBQRJ010000042.1:0-17620 GCA_038214955.1 Aggregatilineales bacterium
TCGATGGTGCGGTACGAGATGAACCCGGATACTGCCGCATGGTTCGATGAGATGATGCGATGGTGGGTGGTGCTTACGCCCCAGGTGGCATTAACGGCGGAGGATTACAATGCTTTTCTGGGTGCGCCAGATACGCCGCTCATACAGCCCGCCACACTGACCACCCGTATGCAAACCCTTGCCGCTCAACAATTGTTCCTGCGTTATATCGCTCAACGATACGGTGAGGGATTCTTTGCTGAGTTATTCCTGCGGTTTGGTCATGGCTTAGACATCTTGGACGGCATTCTGGCAGAGGACAATATTTACGATCTGGTCACAGGCGCACCCGTGACCGGACTCGATCTATTCGCAGATTTCACCCTCGCCACTTTGCTCAACCTCGACTTTGGAGATCGACGCTACGGCTTAACGGTTGGTCCGGTGAGCGGGGATCAGCGGGCAGTCGTCACCGCCATTGAATCAGGTAATTTGCCCTCACTTACCGTGAGTCAGTTCGGTTCGGTCTACTACCGCTATACCAACAGCACCAGCACGGCGGCAAACATCGAAGTGACCTTCACCGGACGCCAGACGGTTAATCGCTTGCCGATGGATCATGACCCTGTGGACAGCTTCTACTGGTCGGGGTGGGGCGGCGATCAAGTCCGCTCGTTAACTCAATCGTTCGACCTCAGCGGTGTTGAGTCTGCGACACTCGCGTTCGATGCATGGTACAACATGGCGGATAATTGGAATTATGGGTATGTCAGCGCCTCAACCGATGGCGGCACGACATGGACGATTCTTGCGCCGCAGGGCGTGACGCCCAACAATCGTTATGGTGCAGCCTATGGCGTCGGCTTTACGGGCATGAGCAACGCCGAACCTTCGCATCCCTTCCCGATCATGGGCGTGATCTTGAGCAGCGATGGGGTCACGGTACTGGATGTGGTAGAAGCGGGCGCGGCAGATGCAGCCGGTGTCCAACCGAACGATCTCATTGTGGGGTATGAGGGGGAACGCTGGCAGGCATCGCCCGATGTATTTGGCATGTTGGCGCATTACGCGCCGGGAGACACCTTAAACCTGCTCATCGAGCGCGGCGACGAACTGCTAGAACTTCCAGTGGTCTTAGGGGCGCACCCCACCCGCATGACTGTGACGCAGCCACGTTGGGCGTCTCACACGGTTGACCTCACGCCTTACACGGGTGGCGAAGTGCTGATCCGCTTCATGACGATCACCTTACCGGGACGGGAAGATCAAGGCTTCGCGGTGGACAACATCAGCGTGCCAGAAATCGACTATGTGGACAGCGGTGACGGGGACTTGTGGGAAAAAGTGGGTTGGTCGCAGATTGATAATCAACTGCCGCAGGAAATGCTGGTGCAAGGCGTGACCGTCGGATCAACCGCTGGCACGCTTCCGCGTGTTACCCGCTTGATCAACGGGACGAACGAAAACGGCTCATGGACGTTTCCGCTTGATGCGGGCGAAATCCTGTTGATCGGCGTGTCGGGCGTCAACGACGAGACTTACGAGCGTGCAACCTTCGACCTGTCGTTCAACGCGGACTAGACGGCATTTCCATCTGTTTGGGAGACGTTTCGAGCGTCTCCCCCATGTACGCCAGTACGATCCGGTCACGGGGGACTCCCGCTTGCACAAGCGCATCAACGAGCGGTTTATCGTTGATGTCGGTATGAATCATAATGAAATCGTCCATCAGTTGTATGATCAAGCTGGCTTGAACGATTTTTTGCTCTCGTAGTTGTGCAATGTCAATGATTGCATAGACATCATGTTCAGTATCACAAGTGAAATAGCTGTAGCCATTGAACGCTTTGCCAGCATAGGCACGCATTTCCTTCAAGAAGGCGTCTTTTGTCAATTTATCCATGCCAAAATCTCCTCACTTTCAGGATCGAATACGAGTAAGTGAACTTGAGCGCGTCGAACGACTTCCTTTCCGATTTGCTCATTTAAAATCCCATTATACGCAGCTTTACGGGATACAGCCATGTATAAGGGGGCATCTATTCCTGCAAAGTCTAATACTGTCCTATATAGGATATATTTCCCTATAGCACCCGCAAGATATTCAACAGGCGAACGCGCATTTTCGAAGCCTTTTACTTCAATCAGAATATCGAGACTTTCTGTGTCTTTTGCAGCGCGAATATCGACATATAATTGTCGGTCGGGAATAATAAGCCGGAATTGCTCGGAAGTGATTACCTAACCAGCTTTAACCAATGCACGAACAACCACATCGTGATAATGATCTTTTGCGGACATAATCCCCTATTTCGTTTTCACCCGTGAGCGGAAGTAGCCGTGAATGAACCTGTAAAACTCCATCGCGTTTTCGGGGCGGTGACGATTCGCGTCTAGCTTCCGTGCTAACCCGTGATTGTTGTCTTGTAACGCCTTGATGTCTGCCCGTTCGGTGATCATCACGGTCAGTTCGGGGATGCGCTGCATATCAATCGCCAGATCGCGTACCAGCGTGCGCCGCTCATGCAGGGCGATGTCTCCCCACAGGCTTTCCAATTCACCTTGCATCGCCTCTGCACTGACCGAAATACGTGTCGTGTCGGGCGGGAAAGTGCGTAATGCATTCTTGAGCAGTCGTGCGATCTGGTTGACTTCGCGCATGAGTATCGGCGCGGAACGATCTGCCAGCGGGTGATTGCCCGACAGCTTATCGGTGCGGGCGCTCAAACGGCGACCCCGTGCGAAGTAACCGCCCATCACGCGGAACATATCGAGGATACTCTGGGCGCTGCCCTTGCCCTCGATCATCATATTGATCTGATCCTCGTTTTCGCGGGCGTGGACTTGCCGATGCGCCGCTGCGAGAGTCGCCAGCGTTTTGAGCATATCCACCACCGCTGACGACAGCAGATTGCGTTCGGTGTCATTCAGCCCACCGTTAAGGCTGTCCAGATCGCTCAACAGCGCGGGGATGCTCGGCAGTTTGCTTTTATCCATGAAGGTCAGCCCCGTATCGTACAGGAACTGCGCTGTCGTATGCACCGAATAGGCGTAGTCTGCCAGTGACTCGCCGCCCATCATGCGCTTGAGGATGTATGCCGCTTCCAGCCCCTCGCCAATCTTGTCTCCAAGTTCGGCTTTGAAACGGTTGACAGATTCCAGCGCGACTGAATCACTGCACCGCCGCACGAACCGCCGCAGCGAGTCCATCGCTACGACCTTGACCGGATCGTCCCAATCGAGCAGCTTGTACACTTCGATAAGTGGGGCGATTCCGTCCTCGCCTTTGCGGGCAGCCGCCGCCGGAATCAACTGGGCGACCCGTACCGTGAAGTTCGAGTCGCGCCGTTTGACGTGATACTGCAAAAGCTGCATCAGCAGTTCAAGCTGAATCGCCTCAATGATCATTCGGTTGCCGAACACCAGCGACGTAAGTTCAGACGCAATCCCATCCTGTGACCAGCCGTGCTGTTCCAGCGCCCCGAAATACGCCAGCGCCAACGGGAGCGCCTTCAACCCCTTGTCGTTGAGTGCTTTGAGCGCCGTCGCGGTGTCCTCTTTGGGGAATGGCGTTTCGAGGAACAAACCGCGCAGCAGCATGGCATAATTCAACATTTTGTCGGCGGGATAGAGCATTCGATTTTGATGCAGCAGTTCGGTAGCCAGTTCGTCGTAGGCTTGACGCGCCAGCAGAATTTGCAGCAAATAGCGTGAGCCATACATGCCCAACGTTTCGAGCGTTTCTTCGGTAGAGAGCGTGCGTACCAGCGCCCGGAAAATCGCATCGTAGGTTTTGCCATACGGCGACAGCGCCGCTGCGACCAATGTACTGAGTGCAGCGTTATCCAGCAGATCGCGGCGATTAGTGAGCATCGCTAATTCGGTGAACCGGATGATCAACAGCGGTTTGGCTTCTTCACCGAGTTCGCCCACCGCTTGCGCCATCAGACCGGGCGGCACACTGGTGCTGTTTTCGGCGGTCATGCCGTCGATCAACTGTGCGAACGAGGCGGGCAGACGCGCTAACAACTGTTTGATCGACGCGAATTTTAGCCAGCGAGTCCCCGACAGGGTATTTGCGCCCAACACGAACACAGTTTCTGCCAAGCCTTGATGCTGTACCGCCAGCGGGAGCGAAATCTCGATCAGGCGGGGGATCACGTTCGTCGCCTCGATGATCGCGCCGGATCGCTGGACATGCTTCAAGAAGGCGTTCAAGGCGTCTGCCGCGCCGTTCTTAGCGAGCATCTCCGCATAAGCGGCGGCGGCTTTTTGCGCCAGTTCGATCCAGTACATGCCTTTGAAGCCCAACGGATTTGTCAGCCAGCGCAACAGTGTGCGATAGACGCGATCCGCCTTGCCTACGCTGAGTCCGTCGCTCATCTGCTTCATGATCACACGTTCGAGGTCAGGTTGACCGCGCACGACCACCGCCAGTACATCGGCGTGTTCGATTTCATCCAGCACGAGCGCGAACGCCAGCAAATGACGCACATACACGGCGCGGAGATCATCCGTGAGCGTGGGGTCTTCCGCCAGAATCTTCGCCACCTCTGTAGACGAGTACGGCTGATTATTCAGCAAACCCGTATCCATTTTCAGGCGATACGACGCATACTTGAGCGAGTCCGATAGGCTGTCCCCGCGTTTGAGCCGCCAACCTGCAACGGCGGTCATGGCGCTGGTTTGCTGAATCACGATAGACGTATCGAGGCGAAGCTGACTCTTGATGAAGCGGCTGTACTCATCCTCGACTTTTTTGCCCGTCAGTTCAGACGTTGCCCAATTGAAGATCAGCGTATTGGGGAGGGGGACGCCCTCGTGCAAAAAGCGAATTTGCGCGTCTACCCGCGTGCTTTGCAGCGTGTGAGTCGCAAACGTGACGCCGAATCGGGCGGGCGGTGGCAGCAGCGCCAGCAGCCCTTCAATGAAAGTGATCCGCTGGGCGAGATCATCCGGCGCACTCGTGATCACGACCTGCACGCCCTGAATAATCGCCGCCAACAGCGACTCAATGACATCCATGCGATCCCGCGTGGCGATCATCAATGCCAGCATAGCGCCTTCTTGTGCGGGCAGCGATGGCAAGCCCGCCTGTTGCAGAGTGAGCAAGGGAATCGTATGCCCGACCTGATCATAGATCGGCATTTTCCCATCGACCAATTTGCTTAACACGCGCAAATTGCCACCCAACGAGCGCAGCACATCGACGGGCATGAGGATGACATGACGCATCGCCTGACCGCTTTCCCCGATTTGCGCTTGCGCCAGCATAAACGGGATGGTTTTGCCGCGCAGCAGCGCCCACGACCCGTTGAGGGCGTTAAGCATCGGCGGCAGCCGCGCTTCGGTCATGGCTTCGGTAGCGTGTTCTGTTTTGACCCCGGGAGACGACGCCAGTAGGCGCAGTTCCCCATGCGGCTTTCCCTGATAGAAAAGCTGACCATAGTAAAAGTGTTCGAGAGCGTATCCTGCTGAAGACAACATCGAATGCCGATGCCTCTAAGTTGGTAAATTCAAATCGTCAAAAAACGTAAATGACCAGCTATCATTATATCCCGCCTCTATGATACACAGGGATTGAGATTCATGTCACGGACATTAGTCGTAATTGCTTCGATTTTGGGGGCGTTGGGTGTGGCATTCGGCGCGTTTGGCGCTCATGGACTGGCAAACTACTTCGCAGCGAACCCCGGCGCAGAGTCCACATTTGAAACGGCGGTGCGCTACCACTTGATTCACGCCGTCGCGTTGATGGGCGCGGCTTGGGCGTGTGATCGTTTCCCGTCCCGCTGGACTCGTTATGCGGGTTGGCTGTTCGTCGCGGGGATCATCCTGTTTTCGGGGAGTCTATATCTGCTCAGTTTGCTCAACCTTCGCTTTATGGGCGCGATTGCTCCTATTGGCGGCGCGTGCTTGATCGCGGGTTGGCTGTGCATCGGCATTGCCGCATGGCGCGAAAAACAGCCTCACCCCTGAATCCCCTCTCCCGAAAAGAGGAGAGGGGACTTTGCGTCTGTTGTATAATGTTTCGCAGAGATACGGGAGAATCACGATGACCGATAAAGTCAAATACACGGTTGACGAGTTCGATCAATTCATCAGCCTACCCGAAAACAGAGATCGGAGCTTTGAACTCATCAACGGGGAGATCATCGAAGAAATGCCGACGTTCATGCATGGGTTGATTATTCACCTACTGATGTTTGCTATAGGTAAATATTTTGAAAAACATCCTATCGGTTGGGTAGTCCCCGAAGTTCGATTCCAACTACCGAATGAGTCTGATTACGCATTTATCCCCGATTTAGCGGTTGTTCTAAGAGCAGAGGGACGTAAACCGATCAAGAAGGGCGCGACGCCCTACATGCCTGATCTAGCCATTGAGGTGCAATCACCTGATCAGAGCGAGAGGGAATTGATCACTAAGGCAGAAGACTATCTCAAGCGTAGCTCAAAAATGGTCTGGAACGTCTACCCTGAGAAGGAAGCCGTAGAGGTATTCACCGCATCTGGACACCAGTTGCTCACACGTGGTCAGATGCTTGATGGCGGCGACGTATTGCCCGACTTCACAATCCCCGTCGAAAACATTTTCCTCGCAGAGTAGGGACGCGCAACGGCGCGTCCGCCAAAACCCACTACGTCGGATACTTCGTTAGATGTCCTTACAATTCATGATGGGGGCTAGAAACCTCTACACTCCCCATCGTCAATCCCTTATATACTCGCAAATGTAACAGCATTGAAACAATGATGTGTCGTAAATTGGCGTTTCACCCGGTTCGCCAGTATAGTTGAACTAGGTTACGCGCAGACTCCCACTGACGGGGAGGGGCAAGGCGAGGGCATGAGCAAAGGTCGCATTCTGGTCGTTGAAGACGACTTCGACATTTCCAATATGCTGCGAATTTACTTCAGCGGGCAGGGCTATGAAGTGCAGGTTGCCCCGAAGGGCGGCGAAGCACTCACGCTCACGCGCAAGCAGCTACCGAACCTGATCGTATTGGACATTATGCTGCCCGATATGAGCGGCTATGATGTGTGCCGTGAACTGCGAACCACCACGCGCACCAGCCACATACCGATCATCTTCTTGACACAAAAAGACGAACGCAGCGACAAGATTCAAGGTTTGGAATTGGGCGCAGATGATTACATCATCAAACCGTTTGACATTGAAGAACTCAAACTGCGCGTGCAAAACGCGATTGCGGCGGCGAATCGTCAGACGCAAATCGACTCGAAATCCAATTTGCCCACCGGACGCCTCATCGAAGACCATCTACGGTCATTGATGCACAGCGGCAAGGCGTGGACATACCTCGACTTCAAGATCAACCAGTTTGACTCGTTCACCGATGTGTACGGGTTCGTGGCGGGCGATGAAGTGATTCGCTTCATGGCGGTGCTGCTTGGGGAAGCAATCGACGAAATGGGGACAGCCGACGACTACGCCGGACACCCCGGACGCGATAACTTTGTCATCATCACGCACAACACCGACACCGACAAACTCAAAGACCGCTTGATCGAATTGTTCAACGATAAGGTCAAGCAGCATTATTCGTTCATTGACCGCGAACGCGGTTACATCCTCGTGCCGGACGCCATTTATGGCGAACGTCAGGTCGAGTTGATGTCGCTGTCTGCGGGTTCAGTTTCGACCAAGACGCATCAATTCTCCGACATTCGGGAAATCACCGAACTCGCCGCCGAGAATCGTCGCAGAGGGCTAAATGGGCAAGATAGCAACGCCGCCAATCTGCTGACTTCGTGGTAACGTTTAGTAATCCTTCGGGGTGAACCTATGGGGCTGCCAATCATCCTATTCGCGGGCGCGGTAGTCATTCTTCTGTGGCTTTACCTGTGGTCGCTCCAGCGTCAAAATATGGGGGAAATTCCAGAGGTCGAAGAAGTCCTCGTGAAAGTCCCTACCGCGTCCGGTGATGCGGTGCTTGTGGCGCGTCAACACGGCAAGATCGTTCATGCGAACGAGATTATGCGGCATTGGCTGAACCTTGAAGCCGATATTCCCAATCTCGAATATATTGCCAGTCTTGCACAACCCGCCGATGCCTTCTTTGAGTTGTTCACGCGGGAAACGCAAGCGACCCTCCAGCTTAACCGCCGTTGGGTCGAGGCGTCTTCGCATTTCATCCCCACAGGCAGCGAAACGCGCATCGTCGTGATGTTCCGCGAACTGGTGGGCGGCAGTAACACGCCGGAAGCCTTCAACTTAGCGACGGCGATCAGCGTTGTCAACGAAATTGGCGAGACGGTCAACGCGAGTTTGGGCGTGGAACAGGTCTTACAGGCGTTGATCACCATTGTGCGTAAGAGCATCCCCGCCGACGCGGGCGAAATCTCGCTCTACGACGAGGCGACTCAAACGCTGACGCCGCGTGGTTGGGCAGGTGATTTCGCCTATGTGCTGGCGCTGGCGGAAACCGGCGGCAGCTACAGCATGGATGAAGGTATCACGGGTTGGATCGCGCATTATAAGAAGCCTGTCCTTGTGACGGATGTGAGCGAACCGACTGCCGTCAAATCGAAACTCAAGATGTATC
Source organism: Aggregatilineales bacterium (assembly GCA_038214955.1). Classification (GTDB taxonomy): domain Bacteria; phylum Chloroflexota; class Anaerolineae; order Aggregatilineales; family Phototrophicaceae; genus Flexifilum. Next base: position 8,550 of record JBBQRJ010000042.1, read on the forward strand.
AAAGTTTCGTCGGTTTGCCCCTCATTATGGGGGAGCGCTTCATCGGCACGTTTGAACTGGCTGCCAAAGATCGCGGGCGCTTCTCGCAAGCCGATTTCGCGCTTCTGCAAGCGGTCTCCAGCCAGATTAGCACCTCGATTTACAACGCCGAACTCTACACGCAGCAGTCGCAGCGCATCGAAGATTTGGCGAGTTTGCAGGGTTTAAGCTATGTCAGCGGCGACCCCGAAGCCACTTACGCCGCGCTGACCGAACGTATTGCCCGCTTGTTGGGCGCAGAGATTTGCGGCTTTTTGCTTTACAACGACCTGCGTAAATCGCTCGTGGCAGAACCGCCGTTTTTCGGCTTGCCGATGCAGTTGGTTCGCAATTATTCGATTGCGCTGCCCGAAGGCAGTCCCCAGCGTGACATCTGGGAATCGAGCGCCTACTGGTCATCAAACGACCTCGCTGATGAACCCCTTGCCGAGTCGCTCAACCAGACGATGCTCGTGAACGCGGCGGGCGTCGTCAACACCGTCTTGATGCCGTTAGAGGTGGGTGCCCGACGCATCGGAATCATTCAGGTGGCGAATAAGCATTCACACGGCGGTTTCGGTCTGCGCGACATCCAGATGCTCAATCTATTGGGTTCGCAAGCCGCTGTCATTGTCGAAGAAATCCGCCTTGCACAGCAGGAACTTGATCAAGAAGCGGAAATGGCGGGCTTGCAGGAGATCGCTCAGGCTTTCGGGGAGATCAGTCACGAAGGCGAGTTCTTCGCGGCGATCAACGAGCGCATTTCACGCCTGTTCAATGTGGAATACTGCGGCATTTTGCTCTATGACGAGGAAAATCACCGACAGGTCGCACAGGTTCCTTTCTACGGCATGACAAACGAACTTGCCCGTCACTATGTGATCGAACTGATCGAAGGCAGCCCGATGGAACGCATCTGGCTGGAAGAGGACTACTGGTACACCAACAACGTTCAAACAGATAAAGTCGTCCTCAGCGCAGGCTTAGGCGAATTATCATCGATGATGGGCATTCATCAGACCATGATGGCGACTCTTTCATCGGGCGGGCGGCGGATAGGTTCGGTGCAGTTGAGCAACCGCCGTGATGGTAGTGATTTTACGGATAAAGACGCCCGCTTGCTGTTGATCTTCGCCTCACAAATTGCGGGCATGATCGAAAATACGCGCCTGTTTGAAGAAGCACAGCGCCGCGCTGATGAATCGGAACGCTTGCGCCGCATCGCTGAAATGGCGGGGGCGATCATGTCCCCCGACGATGATTTGTCGCCCATGCTGGCAGAAATCGCCGCGCTGACCAAGAGTCCCGCTGTGTTCGTCAGCTTCTTCGAGCAAGAAAAAGGCAAGCTGTACACACATCCACGCAACACCTACGGTTTTCCTCTCGAAGAAGAGATTATTTACGACACCTACGAAAAGGGCATGGAATACAGCGTTGCCGTGTCGCGCCGCCCCTACATCACCAACGATCTTCAAACCGATCCGCGCACGCTTCCCAATTACCGCGAGGTTGCCCTGCGGCATGGACTCCGTTCTGTCGTGATGGTGCCGCTGGTGGTGGGTGATCAGTCGTTGGGCGAAATGGGTGTCGTCAACCGGGAGTACCCGCCCTATAGCGAAGCAGATTTACCGCTGTTGCAATCGGTCACGGTGCAAATCGCCGCCGCGCTGGAACGTATCCGCTTGTATCAGGCGACAGGTCAAAACCTCAGCCGCCGCTTACAGGAATTGGACGCTATTTCCCGCGTGAGCAACGAATTGGCGCTCACCCTTGACCTTGATCGCGTGTTGGACGTGATTCGTCTCGAAGCGATCCGCGCTACCGAAGCGCAGGGCAGTACCGTCGCGCTGTTGACTCCGCCGTCCGAGTGGCGCACGCCAGAACAACCCCGCCTCGAACGGCGTTTAGGTGAACGACTATCAGCGGGTTTGAGCGATATTGAACTTGCGGCAATTCACAATGGCACTGATGCCGTGATCGTGGAAGACTACGCCAATTCCGACGCGAGTCCTGCCTATCGCGCTACGCCCGAAAAAGCGCGGTCAGCGATTGCAGCGGCGTTCACCTACGAAGATCGCGTCGTTGGCGTCATCCACCTGTATCACACCGATACCGCGCAGTTTGATAACCGCGCCGCCACCTTCTTGATGACCCTCGCGGCGAAGGCATCACTCAGCTACGGTAACAATCTGCGCTACCTCGAAAATAAGGAACGCAGTGATCGTCTCCGCCGCCGTGTCGAGCAGTTGAATCAAATCTTCGAGTTGGGGCAAATGCTCCAATCTACGGTTGACCCGGTGATGATGCTCGAAGCCATTGCCTACAGCGTCCAGCAAAGCTGCGGTTACGATGTGGTCATGATGACTCTGCTGGATGACGATAAGAACGTGATCCGGCGCGTGGCACAAGCGGGTTTGCCGATTGAGTCGTTTGAGGAAAGCAAGGGAAATACCCTCACTCACACACAGTTGGATAAAGTGTTCGAGAAAACTGAATTCAACATCAGCGAGTCGTATTTCTTGCCCTTCGAGAAGGTGGCAACATGGTACATCGAGGGCTTAGAAGCGTTTAGCGCCAACTTCGCAGTGATTCGCACGATGCACCCACGCGGTAAGCACGACTGGCACGACGGCGACATGCTGCTCATCCCCATGATGGGCGCGGGCGGCGAACTGTTGGGCGTCATGAGCCTTGATCGCCCGTTTGACGGCACACGTCCCGAACGTGCGCTCATCGAAATTCTAGAGATTTTCGCCCATCAAGCGGCGTCCATGCTCGAAAATACGCGCCTGTACATGAACTCTACGCGCAGCGCCGAACAAGAAGCCCGCTTGAACGAAGTGATGGAAGCTATCGCCTCGACGCTCGACATTCCCGAAATCGTGGAGTCCGTCGCACAGGGGGCGCTCCGTTTGCTGCCCTTCGTGCGTATGTCAATGGCGCTGCTCGATACTGAACAGCAGGGTTTTGAACTCATTCAGGTGACGGTGCCGCCGGACGGGAATCTCGTCGTCGGGCGTGATCGCCGCTCCTCGCTGGCACGTACCGCACTGGGGCGTTCTTTCGAGAACGGGCAGGACTTTTTATACCGTGCTGATGACGCCGAGATGCGCGAGTTTGAAGACTTGCGGAGTTGGGCGGCACAGGGCGAGAAAGTGGCGCTCGTCGTCCCATTGATCAGCGGCGGCGTAGTGTTGGGCGCAATGCACATCGGCAGCGATCTGGAAGATGCATCGTCCTTCGAGGATTACCGTGCGCTGTTGAAGCGTATCGCCAACCTCACGGCGATTGCGGTGCAAAACGCCCGCCTGTTCAATCAAGCGGTCAACTTGCGCCTGTTCAACGAGTCGATTGTCCAGTCTATTCAGCAAGGTATTGTCGTGCTGGATCGTTCCGGGCGCGTGATCACCGTGAACGACTTTATGCGCCTTCGCTTCGGGTGGAGCGATTCGGTTGCCCGTGATGATCTGTTTGAATATCGCCCCTCGCTCCGTTTCCTCGCAGATACCTTGCGCGTGGTCATGGAAAAAGGCGTGCCGCAGTCGTTGATCAACCAGTCGATCCGCGAAGAAGGCAAGACGCTCATCCAGAATTTCTACCTGTACCCGCTGCGTTCCGCTGATGCGGTGCGCGGCGCGGTGCTGCTCATTGACGACGTGACGGATCGCGCCCGTTTAGAACAGGACATCGCGGCGCGGGCGAGTCAGTTGGCGGCGCTCACCGAAATTTCCAGCCGCATCACCGCCGCGCTCAATCGGGATGATGTGATCGCGCTGGCGTTCGATGAAATGCAGAACGTCATCGGCTACGACATCATGTCGCTATGGTGGATTGAAGGCGAAGAAGTGGTGTTGGAGGCGGCACGCGGCTACACGCCTGAAACGGCGGAAACACGGGTGTTGATTGCCTCCCATGACCGTTTGCGCCGTGTTGCCGATACGCAGCGGACTGTCACGATCAGCCATCTGCAAGGGTGGGACGCGCTCCCCGGCGAATCGGGACATCAAAGCTGGTTGGGCGTGCCGCTTCTGCGGCAGGGGCAGGTTGTCGGCATGATCTCGCTGTGCGTGATGGATGCCAGCTTCTACGACGCACAAGCTGAACAAGCTGCGCTCGTATTCGCCAATCAACTCGCCGTCGCGCTCGTCAATGCCGACCTGTTTGAAGAAGCCTCTACCCGTATGCAGCGCCTGAGTCTGCTCAACCGCGTGTCGGTTGCGCTGGCACAGTCGCTCGATAACGAAAACATCCTCGAAGTTGCGCTCCGTGAAATCTCAGGATCGTTGGATATTCAAGAGGCGAAAGCCTACCTGTTTGAGCGTGAAACCAACGTCGTGCGCTTGATCGTAGAACATCCGCGAGGCGATCTACCGCCCCACGAAGTGCATGACCTCAAAACGCATGTCATTTTCGGGCGCATCAGCCGCAGCGGTAAACCAATTGTGATTGAGGATATTCGTCAGTATGACGATAAGCCCGTGTGCGACGAACTGCAATCACGCGGTTTGGTCGGCTATCTGGCGATCCCCATGACCGTTGGCGGACAGGCAAGCGGCGTCTTTGAGTTGGAAATCCGTGACACGCCGCGTAAATTCGACCCCGAAAAGTTGGATTTGGCGCTCATCATCGCCAACCAAGCCGCGATTGCCGTCCTTAATGCCAACCTGCTAGAGCAAACGCTCGTGCGTACCCGCGAACTCGAAACGCTGCTCGAAGCCGCGCAAGCGACCTCGTACACGCTTGATCTTGCAGAGGTGTTCGGCAGCGTCGTGCGTTTGGTGTTACAGGCGCTTGATATGGATGACTGCGCCATCATGATGTATGACAACGTGGAGGAACTCTTGAAGGTCGAGTTTGACCTCAACCGACAAGGCGACGAAAGCCGCGTCACGCCGCCGGGGACGGTCTACGATCTCAAGCTGTACCCCTCGAAGATGCGGGCAATCCACGAGGGGCAAATCGTCGTCATTCGGCGCGAAGACCCCAACGCCGACCCGCGTGAACTGGCAGAAATGGAGCGGGTAGGCGATACCGCCCGTATGCTCGTCCCCTTGATTGTGCGCGATCAAGCCATTGGCTTGATGCAGGTCGAATTGCAGTCGGAATACCGCACCTTCACACATCGGGAAACGCGCATGGCGCAAGCGTTAGCGGCGCAAGCGGCAACCAGCATCGAGAATGCGCGTCTATCGACTGAAACCGCCGCACAGGTCGAGCAATCGCTGGTCATCAACGACCTATCGCGCGAAATTTCCTCCACAATGGACGTTGACGCCATGATCCGTATTGTGCGCGAACAAGTCCCGCAGTTGACCGACGCCGAAGAAATGTACATGGCGCTCTACAATGCCGAAACGCAGGACATCATTTTCCCGATGGCGCTGCGTGCTGGCAAAGACATCACCATTGCCCCACGCAAACTGGGCAGCGATGAAGTCTCGTTTGTGATCAAGCACCGCCGCCCGCTTCCGTTGGGCGGTGATAACCCGACAGCCTCCGAAGTGCGCCGTAATTTGGGCATCACCAACGGCGAAGAAGACGCGCTGCGCTATCTCGGCGTGCCGCTCATCGCTGGTGATCAGGTGGTCGGTGTGCTGGCAGTCCGCGACAGCCAGCAGAAGCGTCCGTTCGGGCTGAACGATCAGCGCATCTTGACGACCATCGGCGCACAGTTGGGCGCAACGATCCAGAACTCACGCCTGTTTGACCGCGTGCGTAACTTCGCGGACGAACTCAACGAGCGCGTGCAGGAACGCACGGTTGAATTGCAGGAAGAACGTGACCGCATCGACTCGCTGTATCAAATTGCAGCGGAATTAGGTCGGACGTTGGATACGGATCGCGTGTTAGATCGTGCGCTGGACATGGTGTCCAAAGCCATTGACGCTGAAGATGCTGTCGTCTTGTTGATCGACCCGCTGACAGATCGCCTGTACAGCCATGTCACCTTGCTTAATCGCCAGCGGCGAACGGGTACAGGGCGCTTGGGTGATATTGAGCGGCGTTTCCACCCCGCAGAGATGGTCGCAAACTGGTTGATTCAGAACACAGGCGCGGTCAACGTCGCTGACTTGCGTACAACAGAGTATTGGAAAACTGATTACCCCGGCGCGGAAGACTGGCAAAGCGCCCTCGCTGTCGTGCTGGAAACCAACGAGGATGTACAGGGCGTGATGGTGTTCTTGAGTCGCCAGCTTGACCACTTCACCGAGCCTCAGCTTAAGCTGGTGATCGCCGCCGCCAGTCAAGTGGCTGCCGCCGTCAACAATGCCGACCTGTATAACTTGATCCGCGACCAGAATGATCGCATGGCGACTCTGTTACGCGCAGAGCAAGAAGAAGCCGAAAAGAACAGCGCCATCCTCGAAGGCATTGCCGACGGCGTGCTGCTGGCAGACGCCAACGGGATCGTGGTCCTGTTTAATAGCGCCGCTGAAGCGATTTTAGGCTTGCCGCGTGATTATGTGTTAGGGCAGCCGCTCTCCCGCTTGACGGGCGCAGAAGGTTCTGCCACATGGACGAGCGCCCTCAACAACTGGTCGATTCGCCAGCGCCGTCAGGACGAAGAATTGATCCTTGATCGCGTGGATGTGGGGCGGCGCGTGGTCAACGTTCACGCTTCCCCCGTGTACACAGGCGATCAAATTCTTGGCACGGTGGCGGTGTTCCGTGACATTACGAAAGAAGTAGAAGTGGATCGCATGAAAACCGAATTCATTTCCAACGTGTCGCACGAACTCCGCACGCCGATGACCAGTATTATGGGGTACGTCGATCTCATGCTCAAGGGTGCGGGCGGGGATGTGAGCGAACAGCAGCGTCAGTTCTTGGGGACTATTCGCAGCAATGCGACTCGCCTCTCTAACCTCGTGACCGATTTGCTCAACATCTCCAAGCTGGACAGCGGACGCGATCAACTGCGCTTGGATGAGGTCAACTTGCCTGACGTGATCGAAATTGTTGGTACAAGTATTCGCGGGCGGGCGCAGTATCAGAACAAGCCCATGACCATCACCACGACGATTGATCCCCGACTGCCTGTCCTTCGGGCGGATCGTGATAAGCTGACACAGGTTATTACCAACCTTGCCGACAATGCTTTCAATTACACCTATGCTGGTGGTAAGATAGACATTGTGGCTCAGGCACAACTTGACGGCAAAACCATCTTGATCACCGTGAGGGATAACGGCATCGGTATCCCCGAAGCATTCCGGGATCGCATCTGGAATCGCTTTGAGCGGTTCGAGGAACACGCGCTGGTGATGGATGTCGCCGGGACGGGTTTGGGCTTGTCGATTGTCCGCACGCTGGTTGAAATGCATCAGGGCGAAGTCTGGTTCGAGTCCGAAGTCAACAAAGGGACGACCTTCTACATTTCTCTACCCATCGAAGGACCGCAAAATACATTGAGCCGCATCACCGCAGAATTACCAGCAACATCAACATCGATGGAGGGATAGTTCATGGCGCACATTTTAGTCGCAGAAGATGAACGGGACATCCGTGAATTGATCAACTTTACGTTGATGTTCGCGGGGCATCAGGTGACGCTTGCCAGCAACGGTGCAGAAGCCGTCGAACGGGCGCAAGGGGCGCTCGCTAAAGGCTCGAAGCCTGATCTCATTATGATGGATGTGCGAATGCCAAAAATGACGGGTTACGAAGCGTGCCGCCACATCAAAGCAATTGGCGACTTCCGCGATACCCCCGTGATTTTCTTATCGGCAAAAGGGCAGGACGAAGAAATTCAAACGGGGTTGGATGCGGGCGCAGTTGCCTACATCTTGAAGCCCTTCAACCCCGACGATTTGACGCGGCGGGTCGAAGAAATCCTAAAGGCATAGCGATCTTGCTTATGGGCGGGTGTGATCTTTGTCGGAGCGACTTGTGAGTGCCATCACAGCAGGCGGTGATTTAGTTCATTACGAGGTCTTGGGGCGTGGTCGTCCGGTCATTTTAGTACATGGCTGGCTCGGCTCGTGGCGGTATTGGATTCCGACGCTCCAACACCTTCAGTCGAATTACCGTTTGTACGCGCTCGATTTGTACGGCTTTGGCGATTCGGCTAAGAACTACGCCAAGTACAACATGGAACACCAGATCGCTTTGCTCGAAGACTTCATGATTCAGCTTGCGATCTCCAAAGCCGCGTTGATCGGTCACGGCTTAGGGGCTATCGTCGCGGCAGAATTTGCGCGGCGTTACCCTGACCGCGTGCCGCGCTTGCTGTTGATCAGCGCCCCGCTGTTTGACCCCGGCGATCTAGATCGGCGTGCGCCGCTTGCCCGCAAGGTCGCGGCACAACGCCCGACGCTTCCACAGCCAGAAGGCAACCCGAACGCCCCCACGATCATGAGCGCCAGCGCCGCCATGCGTGCCGCGTTGGTCGAAGCCGCCCGCGCCAAAATGAACGGTCAACTTCCCGCCGAACTGGAAGAAATGGCGCTGACCGCCAGCACTATCACCCGCGAGTCTGCGCCCGCGCATAACTTACTCGCGCCGATGATGGAATCCAACACGCTCGAATCGCTGTTGGGGCGCTGCTTTAAACGTACCGAACCGAATTACGAAAAATTAGCAGTCGATATGGCGAAAACCGATCCGCGTGTGCTGCGTAAATCGGTTGAGAATTTTGATTCGGGTCGCATGTTAGACACGCTGAGGCTGCTCAACAGCCCGGTTGTCTTAATTCACGGGTTAGACGACCCGCTGATGCCCGCCCCGCGTGATGAAGTTTTAACCTACCTCACCCACGAGAAAGAACAAACGCTCGTGCCTCTGCTGCTCCCCAACGTGCGCCATTTCCCCATGATAGAAGATGAGCGGTTCTTTCGCATGATGAACGATTATCTGGACGCTTCCGACATCAGCCGTGTCGAAGTGAAGGAACGCTGGCGGCGGCGTACCCGCTAGTAGTCCGTCAAGAAGATAGATTTAGGAATGACCCCACCCCCGACCCCTCCCCGAATTCAGGGAGGGGAGCAAGCAAAAGCGTTGTTTTCTCCCCCTCTCGCTTTTCGGAGAGGGGGTTGGGGGGTGAGGTTTCTTTT
>JBBQRJ010000043.1:0-17619 GCA_038214955.1 Aggregatilineales bacterium
GGTGGACAAGTCGCCATACAGGATGTATTGATCGTTCCACTGGCGGCAACCATTGAACAATCACTAGCTGATGCATTCGCGGTGTATCGTGCGGCGGCTGACCTCATTCAGCAAAAATACGGAATGCGGGCGCTCACCGCAGATGAAGGCGGACTTGCACCTTCCTTTCCAAGTAGTGAAGCCATGCTTCAGGACGCAATGATCGCCATTGAAAACGCAGGGCTGACTCCCGGTCAAGATGTTGCGCTGGCAGTCGATGTCGCGTCCAGCCATTTCTATACCGATGGACGCTATTACCTCAACGAAACGCCCCTCAGCAGTGAGGAGATGATTGATCAACTGGTGGAGTGGGCGAAAATTTATCCGCTGGTTAGTATTGAGGATGGTCTTGCCGAGGACGATTGGCAGAATTGGCAAAAGCTGTGTCTGCGACTGCCAGTCTCTACCCGTGTGTTAGGCGATGATCTGCTATGCACCCACCCGACGCGCATTCAACGTGCCATTGACGAAGATGCGGCGAACGCTTTGCTGCTCAAAGTCAACCAGATTGGTACACTCACCGAAGCATTCACGGCGAATACGCTGGCACATCAGCACGGTTGGGAGGTCGTGGTGAGCGCACGAAGCGGCGAAACCGAGGATCATTGGTTGGCAGACCTTGCTGTCGGGTGGGGTGGAGATTATATCAAAGTCGGCTCAATTACCCGGTCAGAACGGCTGGCAAAATATAACCGTCTGCTCTGGATAGAGTCCAAAACTGGACTCGCCATCAAGAGTTAAGCTATCTTCTCTTAAAATTGCAGTTATTCACGCTAAAAGGTGATCAAGATTATGAAACGATTTGAGGCGAAAAGCATTTTCGTGACGGGCGCGGGTCAGGGAATCGGCTATGGGCTATGTCGTGCCTTCGCGCAAGAAGGCGGGCAAGTCGCGCTGAACGATTATTCCCCTACGCTTGCCGATAGTGCCGCAAAACAGATCAATCAGGAGATCGGCGCAGATCGGGTGAGCGCCTTTCCCGGCGATGTCGCTGATGTAGACGCGATTTTTGCAATGATCAACGCTTTTGCCGATCAACACGGCGGGCTAGATGTTGTTGTCGCCAACGCGGGAATCACACGTTATGTTCCGTTTCTTGAAGGAACACCCGACGTTTTTGATCGGCTGACAGGCGTAAATTTACGTGGGACGTATTTCACCGCGCAAGCTGCCGCCAAACGCATGATCGCCGCTGGAAAACCGGGACGTATTTTGCTCACGTCGTCTGTTGTTGGGCTGCGGGCTTTCCCCAATTTCAGCATTTACAGCATGACGAAAGCCGCCATTCAAATGCTGGCAAAATCGCTGGCGCTCGAACTGGGTGCTTATGGAATCACCGTCAATGCCATCGTTCCCGGTGCAACCTTGACCGAACGTGTCGTGCGGGAAGACCCGCACTTTGAAAGCAATTGGGCAGAAGTCACCGTGACCGGGCGCGTCGGCTATGTCGAAGATGTGGTAGCAGCGGCGCTGTTCTTAGCTTCGCCAGAAGCACAGCAGATCACAGGGCAAAATATGGTCGTGGACGGCGGTTGGACAATTCGCAGTCCACTTCCCCAAGAACATCCCACCCTACCCGAAAAGCAGGACTACGCTTAATCAGGATTTGGCGGCGCGGAAATCACAGGTGCGAATCTGCCTTCTAGCGCCGCTAACCCTGCTTCCAACACCTCAATGATTTTATCCACGTCATAGATGCAGCCCGCCCATGTGCCGCCGCTCACTTTTTGCAACGCCGCCCATAAGCGCGTGTCGTCAGGCAAACGGGGATTCGGACGCAGATCGGGATGTGTCTCGCGCATGAGCAGCACCAGCGCACCTGCTTCGGGAGTCAATTCGCCGTGTTCAGGGGTGGCGACTAATTGAATCGACCCTTCGAGCGTATTCCGGTCAAGAATGATCTCAATCGTATCCCCGTCGCGCACTTTGCCAATTGCACCCCCTGCTAACGCCTCGGGTCCAATGTGACCGATACATGCGCCTGTCGAAAAACCGGAAAAGCGTCCATCGGTCAACAGAGACACTTGTTTACCCCAATCGAGATATTTGAGTGCAGAGGTGATTTGCGCTGTTTCGACCATGCCCGTCCCAAGAGGACCCAAGCCGATCATCACCATAATGTCTCCCGGTTGCACAATTCGCGTTTTGACCGCCTGAATCGCTGCCTGTTCGCTGGTGAATACACGGGCATTCCCACGATGGCGAAACACTTGATCTGCCCCTACCCGCGAGGCGTCGATGCTGGTTGCCTTCACAACTGATCCCTGTGGCGCAAGGTTGCCAATCGGGAAAATAACAGTGCTGGTCAAACCGTCGCGCCGCGCTGAGTCGGCATCCATGATCACCTGATCAGGATCAATCTGGTCAGATTCCGCCAGCAGTTTACGCACGGCATGGCGGCGTTCGCTCGTCTCCCACCAATCCAGCACCGTATCCAGCGTTTCGCCGCTCACGGTCAGCACATCAGTGTTGAGCAAACCCATACGCCGTAAATGCAGCATCACTTCGGGTACGCCGCCCGCCATGAACACTTGAACTGTCGGGAAATTACGCGGACCGTTCGGAAGCGCATCGACAAGGCGCGGCGTGCTGCGGTTGATCCGCTGCCAGTCCTGCACCGTCGGCGGGCGAATACCCGCTTGATGTACGATTGCGGGAATATGCAGAAGCAAATTGGTCGAACCGCCGAACGCGGCATGAACCAGCATGGCATTTTCGAGCGACTTCCCGGTCAAGACGTGTGAGAGAAGCTGACCCCGCGCTTTCATGCTCAACAGCGCCAGTGCTGAACGGTGCGCCATATCCAACCAGATCGGCTCACCGGACGGACTCAATGCGCTGTGCGGCAGGCTTAGCCCGAATCCTTCTGCGACCACCTGCGCCGTCGCTGCCGTGCCAAGAAATTGACACCCGCCGCCGCTCGATCCACATGCCCGACAACCCATCATGGACGCATAATCGAGGCTGATCATCCCCTGCGTGAAGCGTGCGCCGATGGTCTGAATCATGCCGGCGTCCTCAGCGTCAATGGCGGGCAGAGTCACCCCACCGGGAACAATGATCCCCGGCATGTTACCAAAACCCGCCAGCGCCAGCATCATGGCGGGCAGTCCTTTATCACAGGTGCCGATCCCCATGACGCCGTCTCGTGTGGGCAGTGAGCGGACTAAGCGGCGGGCGACCATCGCGGCGTCATTACGAAACGCGAGGCTGTCCATCATGCCGTCTGTGCCTTGTGTGCGACCATCACATGGATCAGTCACGTACACAGCGAACGGCATTGCGCCGTTATCTTTGAATGTGATCGCGGCTTCGCGCACCAGCAAATTGACTTCCCAATGTCCGGTGTGATACCCCAACGCAATCGGGCTGCCATCTTCGCCGCGTAAACCGCCATGCGTACTGACGATCACATACTGTTCGCGTCCAACTTCCTCAGGATTCCAGCCCATTGCCGTCGCTTGAGTCAAGCCGAACAGGTTGCCGCTTGGCTCATTGAGCAGCATATCTTCGGTGAGCGGCAACCTGCCCGCCGCGCCTTCGCCGCGTGTGCGCGTGCCTTCGACAGTGCGTTCTGAACCGAGAATCGCCTCGCGTGATGGGAGAGTTGGCATAAAGTTTAGTCTCTTTCCGGTGAACCTATGCGGGTGGGTTGAGCCGTCCGTCTGCAAGACACCGCTCAAAATGCTCTATCGTTTGACGAATACCGTCCAAAAGCGGCGTTTCGTAGACCGTCGGGAACTGCTGGCGCAGCGGTGTATCGTCAAAGCCCATCGGGAACGGAAGCTGACGATCTTCAAACGTCACCTGTGCCGAGGGGCGCACCGTGCGGATCATCTCAACCACCTGCTGCATGTGTATCGCCTCACCACCGAGGTTGAACACGGCGGCACCGGGCAGCGGTTGATTCGCCGCCTCGATGAATTGGAGCGCCACATCGGAACCGAGTTGATACTGTGTAACGCCACCAAAATTGATGTGATAAGGTTTCCCGGCGGCAACCGCGAGCATGGCTTTCGTCGGTTCACTCGTCAACCCTTGATCACGCCCCACGCCGTACACCGTGTAGGGGCGCAGCGCCGTACTGGTCAGATTGTTTTCTTCCCAGTAGACCCGCGCCGCCAGCTCGTTCGCCTGTTTGTACACCCCATACAGCGTATGCGGATCATGCGGCGCGTCCGGCGCGATCAACCCCGGTGGGTAACTGTCAACCGACCCATACACCGCAATCGACGAGGCGTAAACGACATGCGGAATGCCGAGTTTCTTTGCCCCCTCAAATAAATTCGCCGTCCCCACGACATTGACCTGAGCGCCAACAATGGGGTTGGCGCGAACGAACGGCACTTGAAGCGCCCCAAGGTGAATAACGTGAGTCACCTTGTAGTCAGCAAGCGTTTTCATGACGTGATCCGTATTGGTCAAGTCACCTGTCACAAACTGAATTGACTCTTGCTCCTGAGGTGAGAGGAGCAGATTAACGCGGTCACGCCGTTCGCTGAGATCATAGCTCACAACGGTTTCGCCCTGCTTGACCAAATGGTAGAGCGCCCATGCCCCGATAAAGCCCATCGAGCCTGTGATAAGGTAAATATTTGTTGTCATAGTCGTTAGCCGCTTCATGCTGAGAAAAGAAGTTTTAGAATATGGCTGATGCTACCGATGTTCACTTCCGATGTCAAACGTTTACGCCCCAATCAGTTCGTAAGGCGAAAGAAAGCGAAATCCGGTTTCGGTGACGACTACGTTGTCTTCATAGCGACAGCCGCCGCCAAACTTTTCACCATAAGAACCCGGTTCTACTGTGATCGCGTTGCCCGCTTCCAGAATCGCCGTTGAACTCTGGGTCATTGCATCGCCGTAATCGTGGTAGCGAAAGCCGACATGATGTCCGGTGGCATGGGTGAAACCCTCGCCAAAGCCGCTGGCATTCATCGCCTCATGTGCCGCCGCATCGACTGCTCGATAGGTCGCCCCTGCACGGATCGTATCGAGTGCTGCCCGTTGCGATGCCCGCGCCGCGCTCATTAATGCAATTTGACTTGCGTTCGGCGTGCCGACGACGGTTGTCCGCGTAAGATCGCTCCAGTAGCCATCGACCATTGTTCCCAACTCAAGCAGTACCATGTCCCCTGATTTCAGAACATAGCCGGAAGATCGACTAGCGCCGCCTGCGTTGAAGGTGTTATGCGCTGCTTGCACACTTGCCCATCCCCGCGACAGCTTACAGCCGTGTTTACCCGTTTGCGCGTGAATAGCCGACTCGATCTCCCCGGAGATTTCCGCTTCGGTGCGTCCCGGTTGCAACAGTTCAAAAAATCGACGAATGCCCACCGCCGCCATTTGATTAGTCAGCAGCAGTTTCTGGATGTCATATTCAGTTTTGTGCATCAACTGTTGAGCGAAAAAGTTTGTTGGGACGCCGTGATCCCCCAGCAGTGCCGCGATCTGCGACGTGATAAGGGGCGGAAATTCTGCGACATTGCCGGGAAGGGAATGCTGTCCCGCTTCGAGCGAATAGCCCACACGGTTGAGCGACAGTGCCGCCAGATCAGCCGCAATCAACGTCTTAAGTTCATCGAGACTACTGTACAAGCGTTTGGTCATGTACGTAGGAGCGAGGTCGGGCGGTTCGCTTGGCTTGGTATAAACAAAAGGCGTGCCTGTGCGCGGGTATAAGCACAGAGTCACGCCTAAATGGGGGCATTCGCCCGTCGTCAAAACCACTTCTTCTATGCGATATGCCAACACCGCGTCGAGAGCGACCATGCTTTCGCGCAACCGTGCATCGCGTTCTTTATCCAACATCATAAAATTCTCCTTGCTGCGAAGGTTAATATCAGCAAGGATGATACCTCATGACAGGCTGTCTAGGATCGCCTTTGCGCCTTCGAGATCGCCCGCGACAATCGCGTCAAATACCTGATCCAACTGCGCGTTGATCTCCGCATCGCCTTCATGCGTCCGCCGCAAATTGAACAGGCGTAAGGGCAAACGCAGATCGTCGGGGGTAGACCAAACTGTCGATACGTACCCACTGTCCTTCACGTTTGGCTTGCAGACTGAGCGCAACTTTGCGGTTGGACTTGAGGGGCATGATAAAGTCTTTGTCCAGGTCATGCTTGATGAACATCATATTCTCGGCGGCGCTGTGCCAGACATGGATCAAGACGTACTGGAAGGGGATTTGGTTGTTGCGGGCATTGGTCAGCAGGCTGCGGTAATATTCATTTTTACTCATGGGCGAGCGTCGTTTACGTTTTCCATCCTGCTTATCGATATAGTATTCAGTCTTGGCAACAAGGCTGAACCCAACCGGCAGCGAGTACCCGCCCGCATGATACAAACACGTCATGAAATTAATGCCTTTGACGCTGCGATCTTGGCTGTGGTCATAATGCCAGCACATAATGTCGTTTTCGTCGGTATACGGCTTTTCAGCGATACTATCATCAATGATGACCACGCCATCGTCTTGCTGAATCTAGATCACATACGGTTTGACGATTTGCCATAAATCGGCAGCACGCGATGGTTCTTTCGACAACAACCGTTGAATCTGGTCGTGGCTGACACTGCCGTTCAGCAGACCCGCCAAACCCGTTCCAGTCGTTTGTCCGAAAGCGCTGATCAGATAATCACTATAGATGTCGAGCAGTTCGCTGTTTTTCATTCCGTTAGTTTTAGCTCATTCTGCTGCGTAAAGTGAGTTATTAATTACGTTTTACGCCGCCCCATTCGGCAGCGAATCGAGATTCATCTCTACGCGGGGATGTGGGATTTCGACTTGAAGCAGGACACCGCCGTTTTGCCAGTTTTGCAAACGCAAATGTCCGCTCAATAAGGCAACTCGTTCGCTGATGCCGAGCAAACCGTAATGACCATTTGAGGACAGTTCCGCAAGATCAAAATCTTGTGCCAAGCCGCTGCCATTGTCAGCAATTGAAATCATGAGCGTGCGCGGAGAACTATGTTCAAGCTGAATTTCGACCTGTGTCGCACCCGAATGGCGATAGACGTTATTGAGTCCCTCTTGCACGATGCGAAAAATCGACAATTCAGTCGATTCGGGCAAGCGTCCGATCATCGGTGAGAGCTTCAGCTCAATTTTGATGCCTGTACGCTTTTCCCAAGACCGGACAAGCGACTGAATCGCCGCTGACAAGCCTAGACTATCAATCGTGGGCGGGCGCAGATCGCCACAAATTTGCCGGATAGCGTCGATCATATCTCGAATCGAATGACGAATGTCGTCTAGCCGCTCCTGCATCAACAAAGATGCCTCAGAAAAGGCGGTGATTTCCTCTAGCTGATAATTGGTCGTGAGCAAGTCTTGAATCACCTGATCATGCAGTTCACGGGCAAGCCGACGCCGTTCTTCTTCGCGTTCGACCAATAAGCGCCGATGCGCGTCTTGCAGGGCGATATTCGCTTGATCCAGCGCCTTGACTTGTTCGGTCATCTGCGTGAGCAAATCTTGATTGAGCGTCCCTTGTGCGACGAGGTTGCGTTCTAACAAACGGGTCTGCCGGTACAGTTGATCGACCTTTTCTCGTGCGCGGTAATAACTATCGAGCGCCCAGATCACGGGCGTGATGCGGGCGTGATCCGGCTGCCCGACCATCGCCGCAACGACCTGCTCGCGTGTCATTTGGTCGGTGTTGTACTCTGCGACAAGCTGTCCTTCGCGCAGTACCAGCACGCGATCTGTAATCGCAGACAGGTGATCTAAATTGGTGCTGCTAAAAATGATCGTCTTGCCCTGCTGATGCCATCGCTGCACCTGCGAGAGTAGTTTTTGCTGGTAGTTGAAACTGAGCAGCACCGTCGGCTCATCAATGATGATGACAGGCGACGAACGCACAACCGCCCGCGCAACCGCGATCAACTGGCGCTGTTCCGCCGTCACATTGACGACTTTTTCTTCTAATGAGGGGAACTCCACGCCTAAATCTTCAAAGATGCGTGTAGCAATTTTGTCCATTTGTGCATGATGAGGAAATCGCAGCAGTCGCCCTATCCCCTGCCAGTAGACTTCATACCCCAGAAAAATGTTGGTCGTGATGTCTAAGTTGTCAACCAATATGGGGATTTGGTGAATCACTTCAATGCCGAGGCGCTGAGATTTTTCTGCTGTGCCGAACTCTTTACCGAAACAGCGGACATCACCACTGGTTGGCACGTAAAGCCCTGCCAGAATTTGAGCGAATACCGACTTACCCGACCCGCTCAAGCCCGCTAAACCCAAGACCTCGCCTTGCCGCACCGTAAACGAGATGTTCCGCAGCACTTCCAGCGTTCCGAAACGCTTACAGAGGTTCTCGACCTGTAAAACAGGTTCCATGATTGTTCAACATCAACTGAACGGGGTAAACGATGGTTCAGTGTGACATAGAAGGCAAAAAATAGAAAGTAGGGACGCCCAACGGGGCGTCCGCCATATTTACATGTGTGGGTATCGGGTGTATTCGTTGAGATGAACGGACACGCCGTTGCATGTCCCTACTTGAATTACGCTAAACCGGATTGCTGCTGACGACGACGAGAGAGTGAGTCCACAATCACTGCGAGGAGCAGTACGATCCCCGTGATGATGAACTTATCGCCCGACTCCAAATTGAGCAGCCCCATGCCATTTTCGACGCCAGAAATGACCAATGCTCCAAGAATTGCACTGGCAACGTACCCACGTCCACCAAACAAACTCGTCCCACCAATGACAGCCGCCGCGACGACGTTTAGCAGCAAGTTACCGCCCCCAGCCCCTGTATCGACGGAGCGCAGACGCGACGCAAGAATGATCCCGCCCAAACCCGCAAGCATACTGGAGAGGACGAATACCGTCACGCGAATACGGGTTACGCTGATACCTGCACGGCGTGCCGCTTCTGCGTTGCCGCCTACCGCGTAGACAAACCGTCCGAAGCGGGTGTTTTTGGCGAGTATGGTTAAGAGAACCACCATGACCAGCAGCAGCACGCCGATCATCGGCAAACCACGATCCTGATTGCAAATCGCAACCACGATCACACCGACTACCAGAATGGCAAACACCTGCAAAGCGATCACGGGAAGCGGGCGCGTACTCAATCCACGACTGCGCCGTGTAGAATACTGTAGGAATTGCGTCACGGCGTAGCCGAGTACGAACAAACCAATCACGACCCAGCCCCAGATTGAGTTGGCTGGTAGGTACGAATTGGCAATGCCCACGACGAACTGATCTTGCACAATCACCGTACCGCCGCGCCCGACTAATCGCAGCACAACGCCGTTCCACGCTAAAAGCCCTGCCAGTGTGACAATGAACGAGGGTACGCGAAACATCGTGATAATCAAACCTTGCAGCAGCCCGATCCCCGCAGTGACAAGCAGCGCCAGCGGGATCGCGGTGTACCATGTCCAGCCCGCGCTGCTGTCACGCAGCAGCATAGCGACGGTGACGCCGCCTACCGCGCTCACATAGCCCACCGAGAGATCAATTTCACCTAGCAACAGCACGAACACCATGCCATAAGCGATCATGGTGATGCCCGCCATTTGCAAAATCAAGTTGACAAAGTTGCGCGGGGTTAAGAAATTGCTGTTCTGCGATTGAAAAATCACAGCGATGATGACTAAGCCGACGATGATAGGCAGTGCGCCCAGATCGCCTGAGCCAAGCCGTTTTATATATCCACGAACGAAACCCACAACGCTGACGGTTTCTTGTTCGCCCATTCTCACTTCTGGTGTTTTAGATTGTTCAGCCATCGGCGGTCATCCCCGGTACATGCTCTAGTTTTCCCGCCGTAATTGAGTGGATAATTTCTGTTTGAGTGATGGATTTACGCTCGAAACAGCCAACACTTTGTCCCAACCGTAGCACGGTGATGCGATCTGCAACCTCAAACACATCATGCATGTTATGGGTGACAATCACCACGCCCAAACCTCTATCCGCGAGGCGGCGCACAAGGTCAAGCACCTGACGGGTTTGCGCGACTCCGAGCGCGGCAGTCGGCTCATCGAGGATGACCAGACGCGAGTTCCACATGACGGCTTTCGCCACTGCAATCGACTGACGCTGACCGCCCGAAAGCTGCGCTACGGTCTGGCGCACAGAGCGCACCGTCGTCACAGAAAGCGATTGCAACGTTTCGAGACATGCCTTTTCCATTTGCGGTTCATCAAGAAATACGCCAAACCGACTATATTCACGACCAAGAAACATATTCGCCACAACATCAAGGTTGTCGGTGAGCGCAAGGTCTTGATATACGATTTCAATGCCGAGGCTGGTAGTATCGCGGGGGCTGTGGATATTGACTTGCTTGCCGTCAAAAAAGATTTTTCCTTCGTTAAACGGGTAAATTCCGGCTATCCCCTTGATCAACGTCGATTTTCCCGCGCCGTTGTCGCCAACTAACGCCATCACCTCGCCGGGATTTACTTCAAAATTGACCTTATAGAGTGCTTGTACGGCACCAAATCGCCGTGAAACCTCTACCAGTTTCAGCAATGGCTCCATGTTTTGACTCTCGTATCACTTCCGAACGGGACATAAACGTCGGGGGGCAAACGCCCCCCGAACAATCATCAATGGATTAAATTACGACGCTTACGAAGCGGGAGTAGCTTCGGGGGTCATTTCCATCATGGCATCTGCGGGGCAGAATTCAGCAAACTCGCCGACGCAAATTTCTTCCCATGTGCGGAAACCGTCTTCGATGACCGTTTCAGCAACATTTTCCGCCGTCACCGAGACAGGGACGAGCAGTACGGAAGGAACATCATTCGTACCGTTGTTCGTCGTACCAGTCGCCAGTTCCGAGGTGTCTTCACCGTTGACCAAAGCAATCGCCAGCGCCGCAGCCGCTTCAGCTTGAGCGCGAATTGCCTTGTAGACGGTCATGCTCTGACGACCTGCCAACACGTTCTGGATGCCACCAACCGTCGCGTCTTGACCGGTCACCGGGATGAAGTCCAGACCCGCGTTTTGACGAGCGGTGATCACGGCTTGCGCCAAACCATCGTTCGCAGCAACTGCGGCGTCAATGGCTTCGTTGTCTGTCTGCATCTGTTCGAAGATGATGAGAGCTTCTTGGTTGCTCCATTCAGGAACATCTTGTTCAGTGACCAATTCCCATTCGCCCGATTCAAACAGCGGGTCGATCACCGAATGGTAACCATTGCCGAACAACGTGGCATTGTTATCCGTCGGGGAACCGTTGAGGATGGCAATCTGGGGAACGTCGCCAATCGTACCGGCTTCTTGCGCGGCTTCAACAGCAGCGACTAAGCCTTCGCCTTGCAGAACACCAACCGACTCATTGTCGAAACTGACATAGAAGTCTGCGCCGTCGCCTTCAATGGTCAAACGGTCATAGTCAATCACCGAGACACCCGCTTCACGCGCCATCGCAATGATTGCCGCGCCGCTGCCGCTGTCGAGGTTGACCATCAAAATGACCTGTGCGCCATTGGTGATCGCCTGTTCAGCCTGTGTGATCTGGGTCTGACGATCCCCTTCTGCGTTGACAATCGAGTAGGTCACGCCTGCTTCATCGAATGCTGCCGCGAGGAAGCGGCGATCATCGTTTTCCCAACGTGCCGACGACGCGCTGTCGGGCAGAAGCACAGCCACCTGAATCGAATCTTGAGCCGCAACCATATTGAACGACATGCTCAACATCAAAACGAGCAGTGCCAACCCGAACAACTTACCAACTGATTTTACTTTCATTTGTACAATCCTCTGAGAACTTTTTAAGTGTTCATTAGTCTTAGGCAGTCTGCCTAAATGCAGACCTTAACCAACATGACCTTTACTAGGGTAACGGATAATTGACCCGCCTATCTCATCGGATTCCCCCTACGTAGACTAGGGGATTCCCCCTAGTCCTGCGCTTTCTCCCTGTAACCGACTGATTGATTGATTGACTTTTCTAGTTATGTTATGCTGTAGGGAATAGATAAATAAAGAAATTGATGTGATTATGTCTAAAACTACCCTTATCTTGGCGGACGACCATGCCGTTGTCCGCGCAGGTATTCGCAATGCCTTAAACGGACTAGCAGATATTGAAATTGTGGCGGAGGTCGATTCGGGACCCACGCTTTTTGACGCGCTCCGGCACACCCCCGCTGACTGTTTACTCATTGATGTGACGATGCCGGATTTTGAGCCGTTCGCCGCCATTAAAGAGATTCGGATGCACTTCCCCTGCACAAAAATCTTGATCGTGAGCGCCTACGACGACGATATTTATGTACAAGGGCTTCTGCAACTAGGGGCGAACGGCTATCACCTGAAGGATCAACCCCTGAGTGATCTTCGACTGGCAGTACAGCGAGTCATTGCAGGGGAAAGATGGGTATCCAGCCGCCTGTTAGATCGTCTTGTGCATCAACCGCACGAAATGGCGCTGCCCAAACTCACCGTGCGTCAACGGGATATGCTGCATCTCCTCTATAAGGGGCTGGACAATTACAACATTGCCATTCAGCTCGACTTAAGCGTGAAAACGGTTGAAAATCATCTGACGGGTTTATATCGTCTGCTCAATGTACGCAGTCGCTTAGAAGCGGTCAACTACATCATTCAGCATCCCGAACTCCTTGGAATCAACCCTGCGACCCTTCCACCCCCGCAAGAGTCACGCCATATAGGGCGCAGCAAACCCACAGTTCTCATCGTGGATGACAATCAACGCTACCGCCAGCAGTTGACGCGCATGATGATGTCCCTTGTTCCACAAGTGCAAATCTTCGAGGCGGACAATACGCAGAGAGCAACACTACTCGCACAACAGTTCCGTCCGCGTCTCGTGCTGATTGACGTGGTTCTCGGTGACGAAAACGGGATCCATTGTATACAGCGAGTCACAAAAATGTCCCCTACATCGCGCATTTTGCTGTTCAGCGCCTACCCCGACAGCGAATTTCACCGTCAAGGAATCGCGGCGGGTGCCTCTGCATTTCTGGATAAGAAGAATCTAGACAGTGCGGCACTGCGGCAAATCCTAGAAGATGTCAACTTATACGCCTAACACCTTGTTACAAAGTCTTAATGCAAATTTACACATTGATAGGCGTTAAATTAGGCTAAAGATACTAAATTTAATGAGGTGGTAGCTATGAAGCAGCGTATTCGGCGATTTACGTTTAGCGTTTTTTTAACACTTTGTTTGAGTGTCACGGGGTTAAACGCACAAGAGGCAACACAAGAGTCTTGTCCCCTTTCGGACGGTGTGCTGAATATCGTCTGGGTTCCAAAGGCGCTGGATAACGCTGTTTTCGGACTCGGTCAGGTGGGTGCAGAAACGCGCACGGCAGAACTGAACGAAACAGACGGTTGTCAAGTTGATCTGCTAGTTGCCGCGCCCATGAATACCATCGCAGAAGAACAAGCAGCCCTCCTCAACGAAATCATTGAAACAGGTGAATTTGATGCGATTGCCGTCTCGTGCATCTCACCCGATGCGTGCCTAGAGCCGATCAACCGTGCGGTTGAGGAAGGAATTGCAGTCATGACGTGGGACAGCGATTCGCCCGAAAGTGACCGTTTTACTTACTATGGGACGAATAATTATGAGGGTGGACGCGCCGCCGCTGAACTGCTTGTTCGCGCAATGGGCGAGGCGGGACAGGTTGTTCTGCTCTCTGGCGTCGAAGAATCGCAGAATTTAGGCGAACGAATCGACGGTTTTACTGATTATGTAGCCGATTACCCCGATATTGAAATTCTAGATTTGTTGTACAGCAACGATGATCCGGTTTTAGCTGTAGAACTTGTTAACGCCTTCATGGAGGGAAATCCAGAAGTTGACGGTTGGTTCTTCGTCGGGTTGTGGCCCCTACTAGTGGGTCGCGGCGCAATGCCCGCGTGGGAAGAAGCTACTGAAAACGGTGATTTATTCACAGTGGCGTTTGATACGCTTCCGCTCGAACTGGATTTGATCGTTGAAGGTTATTTACACGGGCTAGTCGGTCAAAAGTATTGGGATTGGGGCTACAGCAGCGTACAAATCGTGTATGACTACGTGGTCAACGGCGAAACGTTTGAACCCTTCACGGATACGGGCATGGATATTGTGACCTTGAACAACGTTGAAGCGATGATCGAGGCGTGGACAAGCAACGACTTCACCCAACCCCTGCCCGCACCCTATGAAGAAACGCCAGAAGCATCTAGTTAAATCGAGTCTGCGATGCCGTCACTGAGCCTACGGTCTAAACTTCTTTTACTGTTCTTACTCGCTGTGCTGCTCCCTTTGTCCATCACGGGCATTTGGAGCAGTCGCGTCACCGGGCAAATGACCCGTGAGCGCGTCATCCAGGATGAGCAAACCCGCCTTTCCAAACTCACGTTAGAAATTGAGCGGTTTCTCGACACAACGTTGAGCGATATTCGCATTTTAAGCGGCTCAACCGCCATGCAAACGCTCGCTCAGGCAATTGCGGATCGGCAAAGCCTACGATTAGAACAACTTCGCAGTTCGGTTGAAGAAGACTTCCTCAATTTCGTCTCTGCACGGCAAATCGCGGACAGTTTCGTTTACCAACATATCCGTTTTCTAAATACCAACGGCTTCGAGTTCGTGCGCGTCAACAACGTGAATGGGCAGGTAAACGTAGCCGCTCGATCCACGCTCAATACGCGGGCAACAGAGGATTATTTCCGACAAACGATCAACCTGACGCCGGGTGAAATCTATGTCTCGCCCATTGAAATCTTTGACGAGTTCGGGCGCATCCTCCGACCTTATGTCCCCGTACTGCGTTACAGTATGCCTATTTACGGTGGCGAGACGTTTGTGGGCGTCCTCGTGACCGATGTACGCGCTGAGGGCTTTCTCCAACTCGTGACCGCGCAGCAAAACAGCGATGGCATGACGTTTATGGCAGATCAAACGGGGTCGTATATCGCACATCCCGACGGCGATAAGCGTTTTGGCGCGGCGGTGGGTACGGGCATCACAGTACAGCAAGAATCGCCCGAACTGTCGTTCTTGCTGGATCGTCAGCAAACCGGAGTCACAGAAGCGGGTGACAATGTGATCGTCTACGAAAGCACTGCCCCCGAAGGAGCAAGCGGTTTCTTCTGGACAGTTGTTTCGGTGCTGCCGCTCTCGTCTGTTCTCGCCATTGTTCAACAGCAGGAAATCGGCATTCTGTTTACGTTGGGTGTGGTCGCGGTCATCAGCGTGATCGTCGCAGTCGTGTTCTCACGGCGCATCAGCCGCCCCATCATTGATGTGACCGAAGCAGCGCGGGCAATTGCCAACGGCAGCTTTGACCGGGTGGTCGCTGTCACGAGTCGGGACGAGATTGGCACGCTGCAAGTCAGCATCAACACCATGGCGAAACAGATCAAGCAGTCGATTGATACGCTCGAAGAACGTGTGCGAGATCGTACCGCCAAGCTAGATGATGCGCGGCGCATTGCCGAAGCCGCCAGCAATGCCAAATCTGAATTTCTGTCGAACATGAGCCACGAATTACGAACGCCGCTCAATATGGTGATCGGCTACACCACATCAATGTTGTACATCCCTGAGATGTATAAAGAAGTCGTACTGCCCGACATCTACAAAAAAGACATTCAGACCATCCAGAAGAACGGTGAGCATCTCCTCGGCTTGATCAACGATATTCTGGACTTGAGCAAAATCGAGGCGGGCAAGCTGACACTTTCGCCCCAGCCGGTTGATCTGCTTGATATTGTGCGCGGCGTCGTCGCTACATCGGTGGGGCTGGTGAAAGACAAGGCGATTCAGGTTCGTCCAGATCATCCCGTTGCGCTCCCGTTTATCTGGGGCGACCCGCTGCGCGTTCGGCAGGTGCTGCTTAACCTCATGTCCAACGCGATCAAGTTTACGGATACGGGCTATGTGACGCTCAAAGCAGAGTTGCAAGGCGATCAGGTGCGTATTTCGGTGCAAGACACGGGCATTGGCATCAATGAAGAAGACCTAAAAACCATCTTTGACCGCTACGCGCAAATTCAAAACAAAGCCACCATTCAGGGAACGGGTTTGGGCTTGGACATTTGCCAGCGCCTTTTGCAGATGCACGACAGCGAACTAGAAGTCACAAGCGCCGTTGGCATTGGCAGCACGTTCACGTTCACGCTGCCCTTAGCGACGGCGGAGCAAATTGCTCTCGCAAGTGACCCCGAACCGGATACCGATGTAACGCGAATCCCCGTTGAGGTTGAACCTATGAATTGGGAAAGCAGCCGCATCGTTCTGCTGATCGAAAAGGACGCGGAAACCCGCGCAAAACTCAATCGCAGTCTGGAAGATGCAAAGTACGTCGTATTTGAGCATCATCCCGGCGATGACATTCTGGAACTGGCGTCTACGCTTACGCTCGACTTGATCATCATGGACGACGCCACGCTGACTGATAACAGCCTGTCGATGTATGCAACCCTGCGCTCTCATGAGGCGACACAGCACATCCCGATCATCTTAATGAGTGAAGACAATCAAGAGAAAATAACGGACTCACGGACGCGCACGCTGCAAAAACCTGTACCAATTGCCTCATTGATTGAATGTGTAGAGGAACTACTCACGGCTAAATCTATTGCTTGATAAGCTGAGGAAAACGAAAATGTCTTATGTCATGCTGGTCGAAGATAACCAAGACAACGCCGATTTGATGATCCGTGCGTTGTCTACAGCGGGTTTTGAAGTGCGTCATTATCTACGTGGATTAACCAGTCTTGGAGCGGTCACGAAAGAGAAACCATCGATCATTCTGCTGGATTTCAACCTGCCCGACATTGACGGACGCACCCTGATCCTTAGCTTCAAGCGTAAACTAGGCAATGATGTTCCAGTTGTCGCTGTGACCGCCCGCGTGAGCGAGATGGATCAACGGCTGGCGATGCACTTTGGCGCGTCTGCGTTCATCGGCAAGCCGTTTGACCCGCGTGAGCTCGTGGCGACAGTTCAGCGGTTGGTGAACCCGGCAAAGGTCACGCCAACGTAGTCATAAGAACAAACAGCCTCACACCCAACCCCTCTCCCAAGGGAGAGGGGAGCAAGATGAAAGGCGGACGCGATGTATCGCGTCCCTACCATGTTATGCGTGGTGATGCGAATGGGTATGGCTGTGATCATGTGTATGACCCTCATCATACGTGTGGGTATGGTCGTGATCGTGGTCATGGGTGTGTTCCGTCCGCGTGACCAAGCGTTCTTCAATCCATGCGATCATCTCTGACAAGCCCGCGCTGCTTTTGAGGTCGGTGAAGCAATACGGACGCTCCCCGCGCATCCGTTCGGTGTCGGTCTTCATGACTTCGAGACTCGCTCCCACGTAGGGCGCAAGGTCAATCTTGTTGATCACGAGCAGGTCTGAGCGCATGATGCCGGGTCCGCCCTTGCGGGGAATCTTCTCGCCGCCCGCCACATCGATCACATAGAACTCCACTTCGACGAGTTCAGGGCTGAAGCTCGCCGCAAGGTTGTCGCCGCCGCTCTCCAAGAAGATGATGTCCAGGTTGCCGCCGAAGCGTTCCATCATGAGATCAAGCGCGTCCTGATTGGCGGAGATGTCATCACGGATGGCGGTATGGGGGCAGCC
>JBBQRJ010000044.1:0-17474 GCA_038214955.1 Aggregatilineales bacterium
TATTAAACTTAATCTGAAAAGGAACTTATGAAACCTAAAGTTTTTGTCACACGCCAAATCCCTGAGATTGGACTCGCCCGCGTGCGGGAAGTCTGCGAAATGACCCTGTGGGAAAATGAAATCCCCGCCTCGTATGAACACCTCATTGAGCGCGTGCGCGGCATGGATGGCATTTTATGTACGCTGACTGAACGCATAGACGCGGCGCTGATGGACGCGGCAGGGTCACAGTTGAAGGTGATCAGCCAAATGGCAGTCGGCTATGACAACATCGACGTTCGCGCCGCCCACGCACGCGGCGTTCCGGTAGGCAATACGCCGGGAGTCCTCACCGATGCGACTGCTGATCTTGCGTTCGCGCTGCTGCTGTCGGCGGCACGACGCCTCAGTGAAAGCGTACAGTATATCCGCGATGGGCAGTGGATTACATGGAAACCTCTCGATTTGCTTGGCGCAGACTTGAGCGGTGCAACCTTGGGAATCGTCGGTTTAGGACGCATCGGTCAAGCAGTTGCCAAACGTGCAAGCGGCTTTGACATGCGAATTCTCGCCAACAGTCGAAATCTTTCTGACGAACAAGCGTGGGAGCATAACGCGACTCGCGTTGAACTATCGACCCTGTTGCGTGAATCCGATTTTGTCTCACTGCATATCCCGCTCAGTCCCGAAACGCGCCACCTGATCAATCGTGAGACTCTGGCACAAATGAAGCGAAACGCCATTTTGATCAACACGACACGCGGCGGCACCGTGGATCAAGGGGCGTTGTATGAAGCACTGCGCGATGGCATCATTGCGGGTGCGGCGCTGGATGTGACTGACCCTGAACCGATCCCGCTGGATGATCCGCTGCTCACGCTGCCTAACGCATTAATTGTTCCGCACATTGGCAGCGCGACGGTTAAAACACGCAACAAAATGGCGCTCATGGCGGCTGAAAACCTGATCGCGGGCGTAAAAGGGAGACTACTGCCAAACGAGGTCAAGGTCAAGTGAGGGAAGCTCAACCAACTAATGTGCGCCCGCCCACGCTGTCGATTTATGCGCCCTAATATGCAAACAATTTTCGCGTGGTTTCTCATCGGCTTACTATTGATCGCCGCGTATCCTTCAGCGGCGTGGGTGCTGCGCCGCGAGTCATCGCCTACATTGAGCGTTTTGCTCGGTTTAGCGTTTGCAGTGGGGGTGCTGTCGCTGATTATGTTCTGGGAATCGCTGATCGGCATTCAATTCAGCTTGATCGGGATCACGATTCCATATTTTGTACTTATGCTCCCCGGCGTGATCTGGTGGCTGAGGCAGCCCAAGCGACTGGCGATCACTGTGCCGAAAGATCATCGTTTCCCGCTGGCGATTATGGGGGGGATCGGCGCGGCGATTTTGTTCAACGCGGCATACTTCCCGTTTTATCGAGATGATACGCTCGGCATTTACCGACCTCAAGCGGCGCAAATGTTCCAGATCGGCGGATTGATCCCGCTCGTCGGCGCAGACAGCCTGTATTTGACCTACGCGCCCAACATGCCGCTGATTTACACGTTTGTTTATGTGGCGTCCGGTTGGGAAAATGATTATCTCGCCCGCGTAATTCCCGCCCTACTCTCGCTTGGATGCATTCCAGCGGCGTATCTGCTGGCAAAACGGATCGGCGGCGAGTCGGCGGGGTGGCTTGCCGCGCTCACGCTGACGCTCACACCGACGTTCGGGAAATGGGCATCATCGGGGTATGTCGATTTGCCGATGGCGTTTTTCTACACGCTGACGGCAATTTTCGCGCTGCGTCTGTGGGACTCGCGCCGGATAACCGACGCCGTACTCACAGGGATCATGCTCGGTTTAGCGGCGTGGACAAAAAACGCGGGCTTGATGATCGGCGTGCCTGTGCTGATTGTGTGGCTGGCGTGGGCTTTGATCAACCGACGCATCGCTCTACGACACGCCGTGATCACTCTGGCGGCGTGCGCGGCGATCACGGCGGCATGGTATGTTCGCAACCAGATCGGCGCGGGTTTCGTCATCCCGAATACGGCATGGACGGATCAAGCACAGCGCACCGTGGAGAGTCTGTTTGTGTTCATTGCAAAACCGGAAAACTTCGCGTTCTCCGGTTGGCTCATCATGATCAGTGTGGCGCTATCGGGGATAGAAATTCTGCGCCGTCGGCTTAACGCGCCTGAACACCTGTTGATTCTCGTGTGGACGCTGCCCTTTTTCGCCGCATGGTGGATATTTGTCTCGTATGATCCCCGCTTTTTACTTCTATTTCTGCCGCCGCTGTGCGCCCTCGTCGGCGTATGGCTGACTCGCATCTGGGGGCTGACTCCGGTGACTTGGCAGCCACGCTTGCGGCTCTTTCTGGCGACGTTCACGCTCATGTTTGCGCTGTACATCGTCTATTCGAGCGTGGATTATAAAGACGAGATTCTGCGCGACCCGTTCATGAGTCACGAGCAGAAGCAAGCGTTGGTATTACCGCAGTGAATCCAAACGGGCGCGTTCCTCCCTATGAGGATCGCGGCGGGCGAATCAAATGGTTATAGCTCACCTTGATGCAGGTATCCATGATGATGTTGAGTCCGGCGCTTTCGGCTTTTTTGGCGGCATCGGGGTTAAAAACGCCCAACTGCGACCAAACCGCCTTCGCTTTGACCGCTATCGCATCATCAACAACGCCGCTCAAAAATTCCGAACGGCGAAACACGTTCACCACGTCAATCGGTTCGGGGATGTCTGCCAGCGAAGGATAGGTTTTCTCCCCGTCAATTTCGCTCACCGTAGGGTTGACCGCATAGACTTTATAGCCCATCTTCCTGAGAAACGTCCCGATCTGGTAGCTTGTGCGCGTCGGGTCGTTCGAGAACCCGACCACTGCGATTGTCTTAGCCGATTCCAGAATTTCCCGTTCTTTCGTATCACTTGGATTTGAGTACGTCATATCACCTCACTTGAATTAGGACTGGTAAAACGCCGATCACACCATCAATCGAGTCGCCGCTCGTCACGGGGAGATCATGCGCCGCGTCGGTATATTCATAGACTTTCACCCATAACTGGTAATCCCCGGCGGGCAAGTCCGGCGGCAGTTCGACAGCGCGGTTATCCCATACGGGCGCACCGACGATCCATGTATGGGTCGGCATAAACGCGGGCGCGGAATCAATTTGCGCGATGGGCATTCCGTTACCATCTCTGACGTAGAATGCAACCGTGTAATTACCTGCAATCGGCGCATCTGTCATCCAGTAGAGCGAAATAGGCAAGGCATCACCGGCGGCATACGTGAGTCCGGCGGGCAGTTCATAGCCGACGAGTCGCATAGTGTCGTCAAACACGAGATCAGTCAGCGTTTCGGGAGCGCGATAGGCATAGCGATCCGGCGCACTGACGGTGCTGTATTCGATCAACCATGTGAAATCGCCCATGCGACGATAACTCAACGGGTAATAATGCGCGGACAAAAAGCGTTCGGCAGGGCGCACGCTCCACCAAATGTCGGGGCTGCCATCCTCTAAAAGCCAGAGCCGCTCGTGAGTCGCCGCGAGGTTGTAAATCAAACGGATGGTTTGGCTCGTCAGCAAACCGTCGGGGCTGTCAGACACAACGTCGGCGGGTTGTGCCTCGCTAGAACGTTCGCCCGGTTGCAGCGGTAAGGTGATCATACGCCCGGCGTCCCAGAGTTTGCCCGCATTCGCAAAAAATGACTCGTAGCGTGGGCTGCTCAACAGAATGATGTCGAGTGGATTGGTTTCGCTCTCCAAAACGGGCAGCGTGGCGACCAGCGACTCGTCAAAGGCGCGGTAGCGTGCATCAAGGCGATAGAGATCAAGCAATCCGATAGCGACGATCACAGCGAACACGATGGGGATCAAGCCCCACCCACGAACGCGCCGCCACAACAGCATCCCCGCCGCGATGATCACGCCGACGAATGCCGCGATATAGCCGCCGCGCTCGATTTGCGTCCATGCGATGTCTGCCGGATACACGCCCCACAATGATGGGATCATGAACGGGCGCATGTACGACACGACATTCAAACCGCCGCCCCATTCGATCAAACGGAGTGCTTCGGGTGGGAGCAAATCGACGTATGCCTCTAATCGCAGTGATACACCCGTGATCTGAACCCATAGACTGTACGCGATCAGCGGCGCAGCAACCCACCACCAAGCGGAACGCCCTGCCGCGAGTCGATCAATCACCGGAAGCGCCCCGATCATCACGAACGGGATCACTTGAATCAGAAAGCGCGGAGGAAACGACAACCCGCCGAACCAATGCACACCATTTAACCATGCGTAACCGACGGCGAACGTCAGCACCATGAGCAGAATAGAAGCGGGATAGCGGATTTGTTTACGCCGGAGCATCAGCGCCATACCGGGGATCGCTAACAGCAAAATCGGAGAGGTTCCCCACACGCTGCCGCCCGGACTGATCAAATACGTGTGGAGCGCCGTCCAAAAGTATTCAGGCGATGCATCGGTGATGAATCGCAATACGTTATAGCGACCTCCCAACCCTGCCGCCGCGCCGTAAATCGCCAAGCCGACGAACACAGCAACAATCAGCGCAAGGATAAGTCCTCCGCCGAAGATCAGACGCCGCCAGCTAACGCCGCGCACATTGGGCAGCGCAAGGATGAGCAGCGCGGGAAATCCCATCGCCGCCGACGCTTTGGTGAGAATTGCCGCAATAAGCGTGACCACGAGGGCAATCAACAGGGGGATTGAGCGGTAGCCTTTGAGTCGCAGCCGTTCGATGATCAACGCGGCGGTGAGCATCATCAGAAGCATCAGCGGTTCACGAAAGAACGATTTGCTGTACACCCACATCAGCGTACAAGCGGCAAACAGAATCGCCGTGAGAATCGCCGTGCGCTCTCGATAACCCAACGTGATCGCATAGCCGTAGAGGATACAAGCCGCCAACGCGCCAATAATCACATTGAGAAGGTAAACGGTTTGCACTAAGCCAAGCGGGGTGACTTTTGCCAGCAAGTACAGCGGCACAGCGGCGACAATTTGCAGCGGTTCGATATTGCCGCTTTGCAGGGGCAGAGGGTTAGTCGGGTCGAAGTTTTGCGGCGGGAACTGCCACGCAGAGAGATCAAGCAGCAGATCACCATGATCAACAACACTGCTCACAGTATCAAAAAGACGACGGGCATCACCGCTTTCAATATTGGCGCTGTACGTCGTCATGTATAAACTGGCGACGAGGACGAACAACAGCGCGAGTGTCCGAAGCCGTCCCCAGTTTTGCAAACGCATAGGTTAGCTGTTGCCGCCGCCGATCAGCCTATTCCGAATGCCGATCAAGCCTTTCAGGACACGCTGTGAAGCGGTGAGGTTATCCATTTGCTCCAAGCCAACTTCATAGGTCGATGCGCCCTGAAAAATTTTGCCGTCCCGTACCTGTAAATCGCCCATTGCCATCAGGGTATCGGCGTACATTTGCTTTTCGCCTAATTCTTGGAACACGTCCGCCGCGTTACGATAGCAGGTCACCGCCTGTTCTTTATCGCCTAACGCCTTGTAGACCTTGCCCATGTTGCCCAGAACCATCGCCGCACGTTTGGCATCGTTCTGGTTCTGGAAAACGCGCAGGGCTTCTTGCATCACATCAAGCGCCTGTTGATGTTCACCTAGCGCGTGATGCACCAACCCGATATTCACATTCATTTCGGCGGCGAGGTCTGGCAAATTTTCTGCCTCAAATGCCTCGTGCGCTTGACGAAACTGCTTGAGCGCCGCTTCGTATTCTTTTTGGTGGAACAGCTTCACACCTTGTTCTTGGAGTTGTTTTCCGTTGCTCACAGATTAATTCCTTCTTACATTGAAATGTTAAGGACGCTCTCACCGACTTTGCGTAACTTGTCGGCGGGCATTTGGCTGAACATAATGGCGATTTCGATGAAACCCAAATTGAGCGGATTTGCCGCAAATCGGCGAACTTCGTCGGGTAATTTGGTGAAGTGCTGCCATTCCTCACGGAGTAACAACCATTCGCCAAGATGACTTTGACTTTCCAGAAAATAGGGGATGTTCTTCTTGACAATGCTGGAAAGTACCGTCAATTCGTGCATAGGGGGAGGGAGTTCGCCCATTTCATAAGCATTGATTCGCTCGATGGGAAGCCCACTTTCCTCAGCAATTTGTTCAAGGGTGATGCCTAAATCTTCGCGGGCTATACGCAGCAGCGCCCCGATCATGCGGTTGCGAAGGGCAATATATTCTTGTTGGGCGCTCACTTTCTCGTCCCGGATGCCTTCAAGCGCATCCATGCCCCAGAAGTGACTCACGGGGACATCAACGTAATACGCCAACAGTTCCATTTGAGGCAGCGAGGGAACGTCATCGCCAAATTCCCATGATTCGATAACATTGGGGGTCGTTCGCAAAAGTCCCGCGCAATCTTCTAAGCTGCGACCCGCCTTAACACGCGCATCACGCAGCAGCACGCCGATCATTTTGCCACGAATGCGATATGATTCATCAAAGTCCATCGGCTTTGATGTGGGCTGAACATCTTCTTCTCCCCGCGCCTTCTTAAATCGAGCGGAAAAACCCTTCAGCATAGTTGCCCTCCCAGAAGTCTAGCGCGATCTTACACGTTTTTAGCGTAATCCACAATTCAGAAGCGCGCTATAATGGTTTAGTCTGCCCGGTGACTAGGTTTTAGCAATCTATGACCGCTTCTACGCAAGCACCCTATCTGAAAATCGCTCACGATCTGATGATTCGTTTGGGCACCCTTCTTGATCTTACGCGCCTCGTAGATGCAATCACGCTCGAAGTACGCTCCCTGACAGGCTGCGAACGGGTCGCTATTTTGCAAACGGACGAAGAAGAAGGCATTCTGGCGCTTGCGTTTACGGAAGGCATGTCTTTGTATGCCGATCAACCCGCGCTCAAAGCATGGAAAGCGGGTGAGTCTTATGCCAGCGAACCCGATGAGCATTTTGCGCTGGCGAAGACCGATGGCTTTTTCGGTGTTCCTATGCTCATCGAGTCGCGGCTCATTGGCGTACTGTTGATCGAGAATCCGTATACGGAAAAACCGATCCCGCAGGAAACACGCGATCTGCTCACGGTGATCGCACCGATCACCGCCATAGCACTGCACAACGCCCGCCAGCACAGCACTACCGTGCAAAAGCTGGATGCCCGAATGCTTGAATTGAGCATCCTCAACCAGCTTGACCGCGAATTGAGCGATACGATTGACCTGCCCCACGTCTTTGATATGAGCCTCGATTGGGCGATGCGTTACACCAATGCAAACGCCGGTTCATTGGCGCTCTATAACCAGAACACGGACGAACTCAAGGTTGTGGTTGACCTCGGTTACGAAACAAGTTCCGAAAATATGGCGATCATGCGTTCCATGTCGAGCGGTGGCATCGCTCATCGTGTGGCGCTGTCGGCATTTTCGGAACTTGTCCCCGATGTGCAAGCAGACAAAGATTATCTCGTCCTGTCCAGCTCGATACGCTCACATATGTCCATTCCTGTGATGCGTGAAGATCGCGTGATCGCAGTGATTTCGGTTGAAAGCCGCAGAATTAACACGTTCACGGACGAACACCTGAGTTTTGTCGCAAAACTTGCCGCCCGCGCCGGAGTCGCCATTGACAATGCTCGCCTTTTCACAGAAACAGTACGCGAACGCGAAAAACTATCACACATCCTCAGTGAAGTCGCTGATGGGGTGGTCGTCATTGGCGACGATGAACGAATCATCCTCGTCAACCAGACGGCGCTAGGGGCGCTTCGGCTGTATCCTGATACCGATTACACAGGTCAACTGATCGCAGACGCCGTCGATGACACCAATTTCATCACCATGATGCGAGACGTAACACGTTTGCACAATAAAGCCCTCGCAGAGATCACGCTGCCGAACGGAAAAACCTATTACGTGGATTTTTCTCCGCGCCCGGACATCGGTTGGATCATCGTGATGAACGACATCACGCCGCTGCGCCAAACCGACCAGTTGAAACGTGACCTGATCGCCACTGTTTCGCATGATCTCAAGCAACCGTTGAGCGTCATGAGCGGGTATCTTGACCTCGTGCAAATGAGTCAAAAATTAGACTCACGCGGGGAGAATTATGTCCGCATGATCGTGCGCTCAATTCACAACATGCGCCAGTTAATTGACGATCTGTTGGACTTGGCGAAAATTGATGCTGGTCTGGGAATCGAAATTGAGGCTGTAAAAATACATCAGGTCATCGATGAATGCTTAGAAGCCATTCGACGGCTTGCCGACGCAAAATCTATGCGTATTGATGTGAATATTTCGCACAACCTTCCCTATATCGCTGGTGATCCTGCTCGGCTGCTGCAAGTGTTCAACAATCTAGTGAGCAACGCCATCAAATATACGCCGCCCGAAGGGGTTGTCCGTATTTCGGCGGAATTAGCGGAAAGCACGCTCAGAATCAGCGTGAAAGACAGCGGAATCGGGATTAGCCCGGAAGATCAAGCCCGCATCTTTGATCGCTTTTACCGCGTGCGCCGCCCCGAAACCGAGAGCATCGAAGGGACGGGCTTAGGGTTGACCATCGTCAAAAAATTGGTCGAAGCGCATCATGGACAAATCGGGCTGGAAAGCTACATGGGTGAAGGCTCAACATTTTACGTGAGTTTACCGCTCTACGACCTCACAAAATAGGTAAAGCAAGAGGGGACATAATGTCCCCTCCTGCTTAGTTTACTTTGTCCGAGACAGGTTGTGCGTGGATTTGATCTTCACCGATTAACTCATCATGCCCATCGTCGTCTCTATGGTGATGAATTTGATAGGGTACAGTCGTCACAACGACACGCTCTAGCCCCGCCAACGCAAGGTTGAAAATCAACGCGG
Organism: Aggregatilineales bacterium; assembly: GCA_038214955.1. GTDB lineage: Bacteria > Chloroflexota > Anaerolineae > Aggregatilineales > Phototrophicaceae > Flexifilum. The sequence continues at coordinate 8,878 of JBBQRJ010000044.1, forward strand.
TATTCTGGTGGAGCGCCTGTTCCAAGTAGGTATCCATCACCAAATGCCCCATAATGACATGCACGTAGCATTCCGGGTCGTTCGATTGCAGATTGAGAATGTACTCCCGCAGGGGTTCAGCCAGCAAGCGGTACGGTGACTCGATGACCACGAGGCGACCTTCCCCGATGCGTTTTTGCCACTTTTCCTGTACCACCGGAATTTTTTCCGGCTTCACACCAATATGGACAGCGTGCCAATCCTCTCCCATCGCTTTGGCAAAATTGACCATCCGTACCGTTTCGGCGTGAACATCGTCCACCAGAATCATGGTCTGCACATTGCGTTTCATCGTGTCGGGTTTGGCGCTGCTTTCCCAACTGAGCGCCTTCGCCACCTCTTTATAGTGGTGATGAATGCGGAAGAAGATAAACACCAGAGTTGGGATGAGAATTACAACAAACCACGCTCCGGTAGCGAATTTGGTCACAGCAAAGACCAGCATCACAACACCGGTAGACACCGCGCCAACCGCGCTGATGATCATCTTCGTGCGCCAGTTGCGGTCATAATGCATAGGCGCTTCTAAGCCCTGCACGACCTCACCCGGTTTCAACTTACCTACCCGCCGCAAGTGAATCACCATGCCCGCCTGTGAGATGGTGAAACTGAGGAACACACCCACCGCATAGAGCGGGATGAGCGCCGTTGTTCGCGCATCTGCAATGATGACGAGCAAAATTGCAAGTACCGACAGCACCACAATACCCCACGAAAACACCAGACGACCACCGCGATAAGTCAACTGACGGGGTAGAAAGCCATCCCCCGCTTGCAAAGCTGCCAAACGTGGGAAGTCGGCGTAGCTGGTATTCGCCGCCATCAACAGAATGAGTGCCGTACCTGCCAACAGCAAGATATGGAAAACGCTATTGTCACCGTAGATGGCGTGTCCCATCTGGGAAATAACGGTTTCCGTCTCGCTTGGCACGGCGTGAATCTGGTTGGCGATGAACGTCACACCCAGAAACATCACGATCAGGATCGAACTCATCCACACCAGCGTAATAGCGGCATTCTTGCTGCGCGGTTCCTTGAAAGCGGTGATCCCGTTCGAAATCGCTTCAATGCCTGTGAGCGCCGTACAACCACTGGAAAAGGCACGCAACACGAGAAATATCCCCAGTGACTCGATCACTTCATGCTGAATGGCTTCAACCCCTGTCACTTGATCTAGCGTACCCGTTGCGGCTTTGACGAAGCCAACGATGAGCGTCAAGAACATCATGCCAATGAAGAAGTAGGTTGGCACCGCAAATATACTGCCGCTCTCTTTCACCCCACGTAAATTGATCACCATCATAAAGATAATGACGGCGACAGCAATTTCTACACGGAACGGCAACAAGCCTGGAAAGGCAGACGTAATCTGCGCGACGCCGGACGAAATACTGACGGCAACGGTCAAAATGTAGTCGGTCAACAGTGCCGCGCCAGCAATTTGAGCGGGCGTCTCACCGAGGTTATCACGGGCGACAATATAGGCTCCACCCCCGTTGGGGTAAGCAAAAATCGTCTGGCGATAAGAGATGGTCACGATAACGAGCAAAACAGCGATAGCAATCGCTATTGGAATGGATATGCTAAGTATGTTGCCACTAACCGCCCATGCGGCTGCGCCACCGCCCGTTGCGAGACCCAAGATCAGCAGAATTTCTTCGGTTGCATAAGCGGTGGAGGAGAGCGCGTCTGAAGCAAACACCGCTAAACCTACGGGTTTGCTAATCGCCTGATGGGGCAAATCTGCGGTTGATAACCGCTTGCCTAGAAGCAGGCGTCGTATGCTTTGCATCTAAACTTTTCCCTGTTTTGAGGACGAGAGGATTAGATTGACCATTATATAGTATCTTTACGCGGACTTACAGGAATTTTGACTAAATTTTTATGTGACTCACTGGTTGATTTGACGATAGTCCTTGCGCGACGTATGCTCAACGTATGAAGAATCCGGCTATCACTTAAAAACCTTATTGGGGAATAGGCAATATGCTCAATCGTTATCGTAATTTCTCACGCACATCAAGAGGCGCATTTTGGGTCATTCTTGCTGCAATGGTGTTGATTGGCTTGTTCGCTTTCTTCACCTCAGAGGCTGGACGAACGATCAGCCTTGTATGCTGCGGGGGGATTGTACTGCTGGTGGTCGTTGGGGCGGTATCTGAACGGGGCATGAATAGACCCAGATGAGCAAACAGGTTTCTTTCCAGTACCCTCCCTAGCCATTCGCCTCTCTCTGAAATCAGCCTTTGCGCCAATTTGACTCGACGTTGTGGGGCAGACTTTCGCCTTTCCATTACCGATAAACAGGTTATCTTTGAATTTGATATTCCACTAGGGATCGGGTAAAAAATGAAACAATTCTCTACTCTACAGCTTTCAGTCTCTCCCCCATTCGCTTATCTGACGCTGAACCGACCCCAGCAGCGCAACGCGATCAGTTTTCAGATGATGGGCGAACTGCTCAATGCGGTTATGCAAATCAATGCACTTCCGGCGGAAATTCGCGCTGTCGTGATCAGCGGCGCGGGTGGCAACTTTTCCGCTGGCGCAGACATCAACGACTTGCAAGCGTCCGCAAACCTGAGTCCAGAAGAACAGGACGCCCCTCTTACACTGTATGACCAAGCTCTGAGCTTACTCAACCAGTCGCCAAAGGTCATCATAGCGAAGGTTGAAGGCGTTGCGCTCGGTGGTGGGTTTGGACTCGTATGCGTAGCCGATATTGCCATTGCCAGCACCACTGCCACGTTTGGCTTACCAGAAGTACGGATCGGGCTTGTTCCAGCGATGATCGCGCCTTACGTGATTCAGCGCATCGGCATCACACGGGCGCGGCTGCTGATGCTCACGGGGACACGCTTTGACGGCGTGAGCGCCCACGAGTACGGCTTGGTGCATGAGGTTTGCCCGGAAGAAATCTTGGACGAGTGCGTCAAGACGATCCTCGATCAAATCCGCCAATGCAGCCCGATTGCCCTTGCCGCCTGCAAACAATTGATTCATACGGTAGCAAGTCAATCGCTAGAGGACTCGCGCTCCTATCGCGCACGCCTACTAAACAACCTTATCCAGAGTGAGGAAGGTCAAGAAGGATTGAGCGCCCTCAGGCAGCAACGCTCACCAACATGGGCAAACGGTTTATAGAGATCAAACTGGCTGTAACACTATTGAACGTCACAAAGACCAATCATCATGTCATATAAGACAGCGGGTATCTGCTCATCACAGGCAGGTACTTGATTTCGGCGGCGACAGTCCGTATGGGGTAACATTACTCGATGTTCAGGCGTCTGACGTAGAGTAAGCGGGCAATTCGACGCTTTGCGCGGCTCACCTACCAATCTATTGGAGGCACAGATGGCGTTTTTCAAGTCTTTCAAGACAGTTTTCGTATTGCTGATCGTCGCTCTTCTACTCGTGGGCGTTTCGGTCACTGCACAGGACAGCGGGGTTTTGCGTGTGGGCATGAATGCCCCTGTCGTACTCGACCCGGCTTTACATACCAACGACCCCGAAACGGCGCTCAACCGGGCAATTTATGACTATCTGGTCGAAGTCAGCCCAGAAGCAACTATCGTGCCAAATCTGGCAACCGAATGGACGATCAGTGAAGATGGTTTGACCTACACCTTCACGTTGGCGGAAGGTGTCACCTTCCAAGATGGTTCGGCTTTCACTTCGGCTGATGTCGTCTATACGTTCAACCGCCTGAAGGAAGTTTCATCGCCAGCGATCAACCTGCTTGGCACATTTGAAGTATCCGCTCCAGATGAATCAACGGTTGTGTTCACCATTCCCAGCGTCAATGCTGATTTCCTCTATGGTGTGGCGGCGCGTCAAGCCTTGATCGTCAAGGATGGGCAAACGACACCGAACACGATTGTTGAAGGCGATAATCCGTTCGTCAATTTCAATGGCACGGGCGCGTTCATGCTCACCGAGTTTGATCCCGGTGCGCGTGCGGTCTTTGCGGCGAACCCGAACTACTGGCAAGAAGGCGTCGTGTCACTGGCGGGGATGGAACACATCTATATTGATGATGCAGTCGCACAGGTGGACGCGCTTTTGAGCGGTGAACTCGACTTCATCTTCAAAGTACCAAGCGGGCAAATTAACCGTTTGGAAGGCGTGGAAAGCGTCAATGTGCTGCAAATCGCCACAAGCCAACATCCGGTGATTCGTCTCCGCACCGATGCGGGTTCGTTGGGTGAAGACGTGCGCGTGCGTCAGGCGCTCAAGTTTGCGACGGATCGTGATTTCCTAAACGAACTGCTGCTCGAAGGGCGCGGCGTCGTCGGCAACAATGACCCGATTGCCCCTGTGTTCTCGTTCTTCTATGACGGGGCGATTGAAAATCAGCCGTATGACCCCGCACAAGCGTGCGCCTTGCTCACCGAAGCGGGCATGAATCCGCTTGAAGCGACTTTGTACGCACCGAACGCCTTTGAATACCCCGACCTTGCAGCGGCGCTCCAACAAATGTGGGCGGAAACAGGCTGCATCAACGTGGATATTCAAATCCGCGAAGAAGGTTACTACTACGATACGACCAACCCGGATAACTATTTCGATGTGCAGTTGGGCATCACCGGATGGGGCGCTCGTCCTTCGCCGCAGCTTCTTTTGAGCGAAGCGTATGTCGAATCGGGGATTGCAACGGGTTTCAACGAAAGCCGCTTCACAACGCCCGAACTTGAAGCGTTAGTCGTACAAGCCCGTGAAACAACGGATAACGACGCCCGACGCGCCATTTACGAACAGGTCAGCGCAATTTTCCGTGACGAGGGATCGATCATCATCCCCTACTTCGCCCCCCTGTTCGGTGGAACGAGCGCCCGCGTCGAAAACCTGACGATGGCGCCCTTCCCCGGCTTGACCGACTTCCGTACTGTTACACTCAGCAGCTAAATAACCTTGTAGGGGCGCAGCATATGCGCCCCTACGAAACTGGCTCATGGCTATCCCCACTTCCGAAATATCTACAACTACCCCAATACGACGCCGATCTGCCGCGCTCACCAGCGCGATGCGCCAGCTTATACGCCGTCCGCCCACGTTGATCGGATTGGTGATTGTGCTTGTATTCGTGATGATCGCTATTTTCGGATCAACGATTGCACCGCATCGCTTTGACACGATCATTCGCGGCGCGGCGCGTTTACCCCCATCCGCTGAATACCCGTTCGGGACAGATCGACTGGGACGAGACGTATTAAGTCGGGTGTTATGGGGCGCACGCGACATTATTGTGCTGCCCACCGTGACAACACTTTTATCGGTGTTCTTTGGTGCAGCGATTGGCATGACGCTCGGTTATGTTGGCGGTTGGCTGGATGATGTCGTATCCCGCGCCCTCGACAGCCTGTTAGCGATCCCCGCGTTGATTCTGGCGCTGGTCATGCTTGGCACCATTGGACCTTCTGCGATTGGCATTGTGATCGTTGTGGTCGTTTTGTACACGCCGATTGTCGCCCGCGTCGTTCGCAGCGCAACGCTGAGTCTTCGCACAGCAGGTTACATCGAAGCGGCGAAACTGCGCGGCGAATCCACAACCTATATCCTATTCCGCGAGATTCTTCCCGGTGTACTGCCCGCGTTGGTGGTTGAAGGGTCGTTACGCTTCACCTATGCGATCTTCTTGACCGCTTCGCTCGGTTTTCTCGGCTTGGGTGTACAACCGCCGTCACCAGATTGGGGACGCATGGTCAATGAAGCCCGCGACTCGTTCGCGCAAACCCCCTGGGCGCTGTGGTATCCCGCTGGAGCGATTGCCCTGCTCGTGATCGGTGTGAATCTGCTTTCGGACGGCTTACGTCGCATTTTCCGATATGAGGGTCAACTTGGATGACGACAATTATTCAGGCTGAACATCTGTATATTGATTACAAGCTCAACAACGAGTGGGTCAATGCACTGCACGATGTGTCGCTGGCGATTAACCCCCTTGAAATTCACGGGTTGGTCGGGGAAAGCGGCAGCGGTAAATCGACTCTTGCGCTGGCGTTGATGAATTATCTTGCGCCGAATGCCCGCATCAGTGACGGAACGGTCACGTTTGACGGTGACGATTTGAGCAGCAAGTCGGCTAAAGAGATGAGCAAAATCTGGGGACGCCATATCAGCCTTGTCCCGCAGGATTCGTTGGCGGCGCTCAATCCATCGCATCGTATCGGTGAGCAAATTGCCGAAGTCACGCGCTTGCACGAGGGGTTATCAAAAGCGCAAGCGTGGCAGCGTGCCATTGATATACTGCGACGTGTCAAAATTGCTGATCCCGAAGGGGTAGCAAGACGCTACCCGCATCAACTCAGCGGCGGAATGCAGCAGCGCGTCACGATTGCGATGGCACTCAGTACACGCCCGCGCTTACTCATTCTCGATGAGCCAACTACTGCGCTTGATGTCACGACGCAAGCCGTCATCATCGACCTGTTCCGCGAACTCATCCGCGATAATCAGGCGGCGGCTTTATATGTCTCACACAATCTGGGTTTGGTGGCTCAGTTGTGCGATCATGTGACCGTGTTATATGGCGGTGAAGTCATGGCGTCCGCGCCGGTTGTCGATTTATTCAAGCGCCCGATTCACCCGTATACGATCAGTCTGCTGGCGAGTTTGCCCCGCCTCACCGAAGGCGTGGAAACCCGCTTGCCCACTATTGAAGGTACAGCGCCTTCTCTGGCAGATCGTCCGCACGGATGCGTATTTGCGTCCCGTTGTCCCGTTGCGCTGCCGCTGTGCCACGAGGTCAAGCCGCCGCTGGAAGTGATCAGCGAGGGGCGATTGGTCAAGTGTCATCGCTGGCAGGAAATTGCCAGCGGCGAACTCACCCTCGACACTGCGCCCAAAGCAGAAGTGATCTCCGCGCCGCCGCGTGATTCTTATGTGCTAACAGCGAAGGACATGCACAAGTCGTTTGGTGAACCGTCGCTGATGGATCGCGTAACGATGCGGCAAGCGCAGGTCGTTCGCGCTGTCGATGGGGTATCGCTTCGTATCCTCGAACGGTCAACGTTGGGAGTCGTCGGGGAAAGCGGAAGCGGCAAAACGACATTGGCACGGCTGATCGTCGGTTTAGAAACGGCGGACAGCGGCGACATGGAACTGCTTGATGTGCCTCTCCCGAATGCGCTGGATCAGCGCACGCCGGAACTGCTGCGCGGCTTGCAGATGATCTTCCAGAACCCGAATGATGCGCTGAATCCGTATCAGACCGTCGGATCGCAAATCGCCCGCACGATCAAGCGGCTAGGCGATAAATCGCTGACGAAAGAGGCGATCAACCTGCGCGTAATCGAGCTTCTAGGCGCGGTCAGCCTTCCGCCGGACTACGCGACTCGCTATGCCAATGAATTGAGCGGCGGTGAGAAACAACGAGTCGCCATTGCACGCGCCTTTAGTACGAATCCCGCGATGGTGCTTGCCGATGAACCCACTTCTTCGCTTGATGTGTCGGTGCAGTCAGTGATTCTCAACCTGCTCAAAGATTTGCGGGCGCAAAACGGCGCGTCCTACCTGCTCATTTCGCACGATCTCAATGTGGTCAGCTACCTTGCCGATTGGATTGTAGTCATGTATCTGGGCGAAATCGTTGAAGAAGGAATGCCGGACGCCGTTTACAAAGCGCCATCACACCCCTACACCGAGGCGCTTTTGTCCGCGATCCCGATTCCCGACCCCACGGCGCAAACCAAGCGCATCCGGCTAGAGGGCGATCTCCCTGTCGAACTGCCAAAGGGCTGTCGATTTCACACACGTTGTCCCCGAAAAATCGGTGCGATTTGTGAGACGACTGCCCCACCCTATCGGGACGCGGGCGACGGTCACATGATCCGCTGTCACATCCCGATTGAAGAATTGGCAATTTTGCAGCACACCCTACCGGAGAAAACGTAGATGCTTCGCTATCTTGTCCGACGCATTCTATTGTTAGCGGTGACACTGCTCATCACCTCAGCGGTGATTTTCGCGCTCACGCAAGTGCTGCCCGGTGATGTGCCGCGCTTGATATTGGGGCGTGATGCTCCAGCGCAAGCGGTTGAAAATTTGCGCGAACAACTGGGTTTGAACGAGTCTGTGCCGCAGCAGTACATCAACTGGCTGACAGGATTCGTTACAGGCGATTGGGGAACATCATTCACAGGTGGCAACTCGCCTATTCGCCCGCTGGTGATGGATCGACTGAGCAATTCGCTGAGACTCGCTCTGCTGACGCTCGTGATCAGCGTGCCAATTTCAATCACGCTAGGCGTCATTGCCGGATTGCGTGAAAACTCGTGGATCGACAGCCTGATCTCGATTCTCACGTTGTCTGTTGTCGGCTTGCCGGAATTCGTCACTGGCTTGATTCTGATCAACGTGTTCTCGCTCGGTTTGGGTTGGTTTCCCGCCAGCGCCACCGCACCGAACAGCGCCAACTTCGGTGAGTGGATTCGCCAGTTGATTTTGCCCGCTCTGTCAGCGTCGTTCGTCCTGATGGCGTACATCGTCCGCATGACCCGCGCTGGTGTGATTGACGAACTCAAAAAGCCGTATGTACGCACGGCGATCCTGAAAGG
>JBBQRJ010000045.1:0-17352 GCA_038214955.1 Aggregatilineales bacterium
TCGGCGTGTATGGTCAAAACGAAAGAAGGGCTGCATCTGGTATGTACCGAAGGCGCGGCGCTCGATATGTCTAAAATGGCGTGGGGATAACATGACTTATCGTATCACGCGACCCGGAAAACACAGTTTGATCCTCGAAACGCCCGTGATGAACGCAGCGGGGATGCTCGGCTTTGGCGACAGCTACCGCGATCTGATCAACTATGAGAAATTGGGCGCGTTCGTCACCAACCCGATCACCTATTCGCCGCGGGCGCCCGCCAACGGCACGCGCATCGTCCCGCTTGAAGCGGGCGTACTCATCCATACCGGACTGCCAAATCCCGGCTTGAGCAAAGTCCTCTCCACCTATCGAACGTTGTGGGAAAGATTAGGCGTGCCGATCATCGCGCATATTGTCCTCAACAACCCCGAAGAAATCCGCCGCTGCATTCAAGCCTTTGACCGCGAAGAGTCAGTTGATGCAGTCGAACTTGGCTTAAACGACGAACTGAGTACGGCAGAGGCACAGTGGTACGTCAAGGCGGCGCGGGATGGCGCAGAAAAACCGCTGCTCGTGCGTTTGCCCTTCGGCGCATCAATGGATATGGCAAAGGCGGTCATTGACGGCGGCGCAGACGCACTAGTCGCCTGTTCTGCGCCGCGTGGGACAGCACGGGATCAATCGGGGAAACTGGTCGCGGGGCGCGTGTACAGCCCCACGATCAAGCCGCTGATTTTACGCTACGTCGGGCAGCTTGCACGGCGATCCAGCATTCCCGTGATCGGCGCGGGCGGTATTCATTCGGTGCAGGATGCCCGCGATTATCTGGATGCGGGCGCGGTAGCGGTACAAGTGGATTCGGCGGTGTGGTCAGCACCGAAGCTGTTTGAAACGATCTCGCGGGAGTTGGGCGGCTTAGGCTTCACCCAGTCGATGGACACACCCGACAATTGGGATGGGGATTAAATTCATCCCTTTGTACGATGATTGACGATACGAATTTGATATACTCGTGAAGAACCATACAACGCAACTAGGGTGTATTCGAGGCTGAGGTATGAACACGGTGGATCAACCTACCGTTCTAGCAAAACTGAGTTGGGAAGACCCGCAAACGGGCGAAACGCTCGATCTCTTTTTGCCGGAAGGCGGGCAGGCAGCGATTGGACGGCTTGAAAGCAATGATATTTGCATTCGGCAGCAGCATGTATCGCGGCAGCACGCTTTCATCGAATATCATGACGGCGTCTTTTTCATCACCGATAACGGCAGCGCCAACGGCGTTTACGTCAATGACGAGCGTTTGACCGAGCCATTCCCATTGATCGCCGGAGATGTGATTCGCCTATTCGTCCCTGTGATCCGCTTCAACGCCATTTTGCCGGAAGAAGCAAAAGCGGCGACTGAACAAATCAGCGCAATCTATGGCGGCGCAGGCATGGGACGCTTGATCCTCACATCGGGAGCGCAAGAAGGTACTACCATCCCCTTACGTTGGAATACAGTGCGCGTGGGGCGGGCGACTGCCAACGCTGAATGGGAAGTGTGTCTACCCGACCCATCGGTGTCGCGTCCTCATGCCCGCATGGAATTTATAGACGAAAACTGGATTCTGTACGACCTCGGCAGCGCGAACGGCACGACGGTCAACGGCACGGCGATCAACGAAAAGGGGCGCGTACTCCGTGACGGCGACATGATCACGTTTGGGACAACAAACACATTATTCCGCACGAGCTAAGCGATCCGGCGGACGAACCCTTCTGTGAGGTTCTTCCCCCACGACTTGAGCGCGGAATATGCCCGCGCTTGATCCCCCCTCTCTATCTTGGTAGAATCAAATATCTCTCCGGTTGTTCGTAAGAGGAAACATCAATGGGAAAGTCCCATCGCGGTAAAGGAATCATCAAGCTGCCGGCACACGGACGCGGAACCTGTCCTATCTGTAATCGCACGCGCATCAAGCTGCTCTACCCTGTGAAGATTGACGGGGTAACGAAGAACGTGTGCAAGAACTGCCGTAACGTAGACGTGGCGGCGTAACAAAACGCAATTTGCCGGAGGCTAAAGCCATCCGGCAAGTGGTAGTAAGCCTCCTAAAGGAGGCTGTTTAGCCCCGTTCACGGGGCTTTTTCTTGCAGTCGGAGGCTTTGAGCCTCTGGCGGCATAAACGCTATCGTCCCCTTGATTCTGAATACGGTTGTTTCTAAATATGGGCGAATTGTAACGCCGAGTCTGCTGAGATCACGCTCTTTGGGTGCATACACAGGCTGATCCCAATCCACCACGAACAAACGCCCGTTCGGATCGATCAACAAGTTCCCCCTGTGCAGGTCGGCGTGACACAAGCACAGCGGGCAGGTAAACCTCTCCCTCTTTCACTTTCAGAAAGTAGGCGATTCCATCTTCGGCGGTGACTCGATACACCCCCGCCGAGGTATCGTAGCCAAGCGCGAGAAATTCCAGCGTACTCACCGGAATCGCGTATTGTTCGCGCAGCACCGTGATCAGGCGCTCGTCAGGAATATTCGGTTTTTTGAGCATGGGTTAACCCCGGTTGCGACACACGCGGGCGATGAACGCATCAATCTGTTCGTAGTGTGACCCGCGCCAGTAGACCTTGCCGCAGTCCTCACACTGGCGAAATTCATTGTAGTATTGCAAGGTTGACGGCAGTAAACGATCTGCAACGTCCGCTTTGGCGACATCTTGCAGCAGACCGTTGCAACCCGTACAACGCTGCACTTTCGCCAGCAGATCAAACAGGTCGAACCGTTTGATCAATTCTTCGAGCTGTTCCCACGGATCAGTTGCCCTCACAAAATACCCCCGCTTGACAATGCTCCGCTTGAGCAAGCCGCGATCCCGCGTGAGCAAGATGCGCCCTTCTTCGCTAGAGATACGCGCCAATTCTTCATCGCGGTAATCTTCGGGGAACAGCGTATCAAAGCCGAGCATTCGCAGATAAGCGGCTAAACGTCCCAGATGCACGTCTGCTACAAAGCGAAAATCACCATCAACGGCAGGTTGTAGATCAGACGCATGGTTCAAATTCTCGAAGGGTGGGTAAACACTGATGCGATCCCCCGTCTGCACGTTATACGTGAAATCGACGGTTTGACTGTTGACGAGGATGAGCGCCACTTCGGTATGTGGCACGCCAAGCGACTCGATCATATCTTTGATCGCGGGGGCGCCGTCGAAGCGGTGGAAAAACTCAAACTGACGGCGCGACGGTGTAAGGAAGTCGTTCAGGTGTGCGTAAAAACGCAGTGTTGCCTCTGGCATGATCGTAAACGGCTAAATTTGACGAATTAAATCACAGTAACCGAAAATCACTTTTGTGTAAATGTTTTCGTTCGACCACGAGATATTTTTGTGGAAAACCTAAAACAAAGACAAATAATATAATGTAGGGGCGACCCAAAGTGGTCTTGTGCGTCAAGTTAAGCCTACCCCACCCCCGACCCCTCCCCGAATTCGAGGAGGGGAGCAAGTAGACTCTTGTTTGCGCCCTCCCCTGAATTCGGGGGAGGGAGGCGAGCGCAGCGAGCGGGGTGGGGGTCAAACTGACACCCTGCGTAAGGTGAGTTAGAAACTTTCAACCGAATAACCCGCGCTTCACCGGGACGCCATGTGACAACGTGGTCAAACCGCCGCCATTCGGGTCATAGATGGGGCGCAAATCTTCGAGAATCGGGCGCATATCGCGGTGGCGGGTGTGGCGATTGAGCATCTCCAGATAACCGCCGTAACGCCGGAATAACATTTGCCCCTCTTCTTTCGAGATTCCCGCATCCCATTCCCATTTATCAGGCGTATAAAAATAATAGATTGGGTAGAGCGCCGTCGTCACCACCGACACGCCGCGCACGTTATAACTCCACAAATCGACTCCCGCATTTGTCGCCAATTCCGCCATGAGAACCAGCGCCGATGCGGAAAGAATCTGACGGTATAAACTGCCGCCGTCCTTGCCTTCCACCGCCCTAGTGATATAGCCACGCGGCGATACTTCGTCGCGGATTGTGCGCTCAAAGACTTCGACGCCAATCTTAAAGGTGTCCTCGTGTTCCGCGACGACTCCCGTAGCCATCACGAGCAGCGCCATCCACAGGTTTTCGACCTGCGTGTCTTTATAAGGGCTGGTACTCAGCGTGTTAACGCGCATTTGCAGCGTATTCATAAAACGAACTTGTTCCGCATAAGCGAACGCACGCAGATCGCGCAGCAGTTCAAATGTTTGCGCCAGCATGATCGTTTGTGCAACCGAGTCGAGGTAGGTCATATCTTCGGACAGGGGCGCGTCAATGCACTGCATCAGCGTTTGCGCCGCTTTTTCACCCGCCCGTTCATCCTCATTGAAGCGATAACGCAAACCGCCCCACTGCGCCATTTCTGCGCCCGTCTGTTCGCGGTCACTCAGCATCAGGTACGATGCGCGGAGCGGTTCGCGGTCACGGTCACGCCGCGCCGCCGCGACGTGTTCTTGTGTAAAGTACAACCCAACGTGCTGTGGTCGAAAAGTCATAACCAGTTACCTACTTTCGAATCACAGCAAGTATAGCAAATCAGACTATAATGTGGGAAATGTGTAATGTCTGAAATATAGGTGATGCGACGTGAACGACCCCAAATCGAAACGACCCGATCAACCGCCGCAAGAGTCCATGCGCTCACCTATTCGCCCGTCTCCGCCGCCCGCCCCTGAAAACGCGCCCAAACCGACTCCGCCGCAGCCTTCACCAGAAGTTGAGTCGCCCACAACGTCGGGGAACGCGCTCAATTCGCTGCGGCAAAAAATGGAAATCGTCGCAGATGAATTCGCACAGGGGAAAATGAACCGCGCCCAATTCAATGCGGTGTACAAACGCTACAGCGAACAGCGATCTATCATCGAACGGTTAGTCGAACGCAACCCCGACAGCGAAGCATGGAAACAGGTGATCGGCGTAAAGGGTCAAACAGGCTTTTTGCGACATCATTTTGAGGCGCAAGCCCTGTATTACGCGGTCTATCATCGCAGCAGCCCCAAGCCGATCATGACGGGGGGTAAGACTGCCCCCGACGCTACGGTGATCATTCCGCTGCTCAAAAGCATCTGGACGATGAAAAATCGCCCGAAACAGGCGTTAGGACGTAAGCAGGTTGGAGATACCAATTGGCTGCTGCTTGCCATTGGCGACCACGCGGCGACGGCGGTTATGTTTTCGCTCGAACCTTCCAACGCGCAATCACGGCTCGTGCGTGACCTGCACGCAGATTTCGAGCGTGCGAATCAAGCGGCGCTGTCACGCGGTTGGATTGTGCCAGAGCGTATGGTGTTTCCTCAGCGGGCGCTGGTCGAAGGTGGGTTCTAAAGAACAGTTAAAAGTGGAAAGTGGAAAGTGGAAAGTTAAAAGTAAGTACAGGAAGGATTGCCTTGTTGATGGGACAGATTCAGATTTCCATTTTAGCGTGGAAAGCGTGGTTCTCACTTTCAATTTTTAACTGTGTTTACTTTTAACTTTCAACTGCTTTGATCAGTTTCGCATTGGGCATCGCGGTCATGCGGGTGAGGTTGGTCGCGCAGATCATCCCCGACATCGCAAACACGATCACGCCTTTGTTGGTGATCGCCAGCGTACCCACCGCCGTATTCGCCGCCAATGCCGAGCTGATCGACTGTGTTTTCTTGGCGTCTGCCAGCAAATCTACGGCGAACCGCTGATGAGTCGGCGTAAAGTTCTTCCCGTTGTATACGCGGATAATGTTGGAGTCGAGATCGCCCGTTAGCAAAAATGTGCCATCCGGTGAACATGCCAGCGCACCGACGGTATAGCCCGTGTGCATGGTTTTGACGAGAATCCCCTCTCCATCAAACAGCGCGATTTGCTCTCCATCCGAGACGAATACCCCTGTCCCGCCCTCGACAATGGCGAGGTGCGGTTGCATTTCGTCCGTGAGGCGCATTTTCGTGTCAATAGAGGCGGTATGCACCGTCTGGCGATAGTAATGCAACGCGCCTGTGGCATCCAACCCCACGACCAGCGCATCATCCAGCGCCAGCGTAATCATTTTATGATCGGCGGTGTCAAGGCGCGTTTCAACGCCTTCGACTTCCAGCACAACTTCGGAGTCGGACACACGGTACAGGCGTTTTTTGCCGTTCGCCAGTTGATAGACAACCCCTTGCGCGGTTCTGACTGTGGGGAGATAAACGCTGTTCGGCGCGTGCAGCCCTTTGACGAACACCGTCCACATGGCGCTGGCGCGAGTGTTCGGCGGCTCGATCATGCGATCTGTCAGCTTGCCACCGTTTTGCAGTTCCATGAAGTAAACGTGATCCGTATTCGTCCACGCCGCCAACATATTCGGCTTGCCCGACAGAATATCGATTCTGCGGACGATACGGTCAGTAAGATGCAAGCGCCACGCCATAGGTTCTCCCGAATGTGTGTAGCGCATGTATAGCGCAGTTAGTGCGCCTTGTCGAGAAACTTAATGACCCGTTCACATGGGATCATGCGTTGTTAATTTGGCACTTCAACGCGAATTCGACCACGCGGCACGACCAACGCATAGCGCACGGTGATAGGCGCTGTGTTGATCTGGCGCGACTCCAGCACATCACCTACCACGAGGTAGTTATAGACCGTCGGGTCGTGCTGCGGGTCGATGCCGCTGCCGCCACGATCCAGTTCAAGCCGCGCCGCCACTGAAGCAGGAACAAACATCGTCAGGTCGCCTTGCTGCGTGGTCAGTGTCCCTAACAGTTCGTTTTGAGCAGAAAACAGGGGTTCGTATTCAGGCAAGGTGATCACAACCTCGCCGCGCTGTGCGTTCACGTTCAACCGTTCAAGGCTTGTCCCGCTCATATTGAGGACAACATTCCCGTCTTGTCCGGTGAACTCCACATCGAGCGGCACGCCGACGGGGAGAGTCAAGCGAAATGTTCCCCGTCCCACTGATTCGAGACGTGGAAATTCGTCCGGTTGGGTTTCGCGGAGTGTCAGCGTCGCAGAATTATCGGGAAGCTGCTCGTAGCTCACCTCCATAAGGTTATCGAGGCTGCCGACGAACTCTCCGGTCACGCGCCCCGTCCCACCGCTGATCACATCAACGGCGGTGGTTAACGCGCCGATTCGCACGCGCAGCAGCGACACATCCGGCGCAATCACCTGATCAATGGGCTGACGGGTATCGTCACGGGTCTGGCTTTCGCGGGTCGAATACGCCGTGAACCCGATCACCCCGACGATCACAAGGCTGAGGATCAACGCGAAGAAACCGCCGAAGGGGACGCGATCTTGCAGCACAAACGACACGCCGACCAGCACCAGCAGGGCGGGGGCGGCGCGAACGATTAAGTCAAAAATAGTGTCGGGCAAAACGCCGAGCGTCCGCGTGAGGAGGATCAACGCGGCGGCGAGGAGGATCACCCCCCACAGGAGATTAGTTTTACGGCGAATGGTCATGCGCGTACCTGCCTTAAGAAGAAGACCGCGCTCACCACGACTGCCGTACCTGCCCAGAACAGCGACTCGCCAGAGGGAGCGCGGATTGCATCACGCCCGAACCACGCCGCTAACGTCAGCAAGCCAAGCAGCACGATCAAAATCGCCGGAACGCCGCGCTTGCGTAGTGTCAACGATTCTTGTGGGACAACCCACCACAGAATGAGGTATAAAACTGCGAACGCGCCTGTCGTGAGGAGAGTCAACAGGGCGAACAGCAGTCGAAGCAGCCAAACATTCATGCGAAGCGATACGGCAAGCCCGCCGCACACCCCGCCTAATACACGATCTGTAAAACTACGGAGCATAACATCTCGTTCCATGCGAGCAGCAAATGGGTTTTATGATAGTTATAAATTCTATGTACAAAGATGGACATAGCCTTTGCGTTGACCTTCGCCCGTTGAATTGTTTGGCAACCAACTAGGCGGGCGGTTGCACTACGGGCAACCGTCGCGCCACTTCTGGTGTCGTGCCAGCAGCAACGCTTTCACTTCTTCTAGGGTACGACACTGCCGGAGTGCTTCATCCTCCGCCCGACACGCAAGATTCCGACTGGCATTCGTATCCGCATGAGACTGGTGACCACATACCACACAGCAGAACGTCTGCTGTGTGGGACGGTTCTCACGTGAAACGTAATGACAGTGGGAACATTCTTGCGAACTGTAGGCGGGATTGACGAATACGACGGGCAAGCCACGTTTGGCAGCACCCCATTCGATCTGTTTGGGAATGTGCGCGAGATTGGAAGCATACAGGTAGGCGTTCATGGCGCGTGCCTTGAAACGCATCCCCGCGACACTCAATTGTTCGAGGGCAAGGGTGCAATGCGGGTGATCCTCGAAACACTGGTTAACAGATCGATTGATGCTCTGCCTGATGTGGCGCGTCAACCGTGCGCCCGATGCGCTCGACGTTGACGGGAGTTTCTCCGCTTCCTTTTTCTTCAAACAGGCACGGAGTTGGGCTTTGCGCTGGCGCTTAGTTCGGTCAAGTCGATGCCGCCGTGCGAGGTTGCCTTGAAACGAACCATAGCGTTTACCGGTACTAGTGGTGAGAAAGTTGGCAATACCGACATCGACACCTACCACTGTGTGTGTTAGCTGTGGTTTTACCACCTCGTCAAATGTCATCGTAAGCCACCAACTGCCATCGGGACGACGATTGAGGGTCGTGCTGGTGTTGAGGGTTTTACCCGCCAGTTTTTTGCGATGATACGTTGCCAATTTCACGGGAAGATACAGCGGACGACGCGGCGTGAGCGTAGCAATTTGCAGCCAAAAATCGAAGGTTGTCCCTTGAGCAGAGGCAAGCTGCATCGCGGCTTCGCTGGCAGATTCCACCGTTTCGACGACATTGATGTTGGCTTGTAGGCAAACGTTCTTTAACGTCGGTAGCTCAGGTTCTGTCCAGACCGGCACTTTGTGTGGCGTGGTGGGGAACTGCGCTGTCTGTGCCTCATAGTAGGCTTGACGCTGCTGGTACTCCCTGGCGTGATTCTGTCGGTTGGTCAACCAACTTTGAGCGCAACCCGCCGCTTGCTGAATCGCCACCCGCTGCCAGCGTTGCGACAGCCGAGTGTCAAACAGCGGTGCGGCGAACTTGTCTGCCTTGCCCAGTGTGCAGAAATGCCGAGCATACTGCTGACACAGCGCCATATATTCCACTGTGATGGCATCCAGCGCGTCGAGTTTACAGCGGTTCGCATCTCCAAGTCGAATGTGCGTGACCGCGTGGGTGGCAGTTTCAGCGAGTTTACGTTTCATCCGTCACAGAACACCATCAAAAGGTATAATCGGCTATAAAATATACTAACGTCAATGATACTCCCAAACAAAGATTTGGGGCAAGTAGTCCTTAGTCCCCAATCTTTACGTTTTTGATATTTTTTACATGTTACAATGAGGTACTTTTTGGCTATAATCAATTTGCATGACCTATATGTGTCTTTGAAGGAGTTAACTCTCAATGGTTCGGAAATTGCTGCTCGTTGTTGTACTCGTTTTACTCGTCGGTGCTACAGTGCCCACCTATGCCATTATTGGTGGTAACCTGAACAGCGTCCAATTCTTCTGTGATCGTCTTGTCGCGAATTACAACGCTTTTACGTTTGACCGCGATAATACCGGTTTTGCTTATGAAGGCTATCACGTCGCAATTTCGGATGGTGATGGCACAATTTTAGAAAGTGGTTTGGCTTACAATCAGGTTGGTTATGTCCTCCCTGCCAACCCGGATGATACCTTCTACTACACGAGCGCGGTTGCGGATTTCAATCCGATTCGCATTGAATTGATAGGTGTTGCAGGAAACGGTTTCTCAGAGCAACGGATTTGGGACGCCTCTGGCGATTGCCCGGGACTCCCGACCTACACGCCGCCCCCCGGCGTCACCGTTGCAGGTCCCGGCAGCAGGGTCCCCAGCAATTTTGTACATCGTCAAATTGTCTGCGATGTGCCGATCTACAACGTGCCCGGTGGTCTGCCCATCAATGATAACAGAATTCTCAATGGTCAGACGTGGTTTGTAAACCCCACCCCAGTCGAAGCTCTCAACGGCGAATCGTGGACAGAAATTTTCGTCTCCGGCTTGCAAAACCCGTACATCCCGACATCGTGCGTCAACCCGGATCCCGCAGCCGTCAAGATTGGCTAAGTAAGTCTAAGAAAAAGCCCACTCGCATGAGTGGGCTTTTTAATTGGGGATACGCACAACGCTGACGGTGATACGCAAACTCCCGATTTCGATCTCGTCCCCGTTACGCAGCCGATAGGGGCGCGAGGGGCTGATCTGAAATCCATTGATGCGCGTACCGTTGGTACTATTGAGGTCTTCAAGCGATAAATACTCGCTGTCATAGTTAAACTGCGCGTGCCAGCGTGAAACCCCGTTTTCTAAACCATGAAAGCCTGTTAAATCTATTTCTGGCTGGCGCTCCCCTACCGCACCACCGCGCCCGATGGTGAGTTTTTGTTGCAGGGGAATCGATACAATGCGCGGGCGGTCGTCGCCGTCCGTGATTTGCATAACCAGACGCAGTGGTGTTACCTCACTGCCCGGTTTGGTTTCGTCCACATCTGTCTTTTTCGTTTGACCTGCAAACGTCGCCACAAGTTCACCTTCTATACGATGAACGGTATATCCATATGCGTATTGTACATAGATCGTAGAAAATGCGTGATTGAGATTTGGCAAGCACTCATCTTATTCGTACAATCGCTCTCGAATGGTAAGGAGTCTGTATGCGGCGGCTGATCGTCATCTTCACGTTGATCGTCTTGTTCGGTCAGATCAATATTGCTTCGGCGCGGGAAATCCTACAAGGCGACATCTGCACCGTCGCAGCCGATACGACCATTACGGGCGATGTGTTTGTCGCCTGCCAACAGTTGATCATCGATGGGACAATCACGGGGAGTCTATTTGGCTCGGCGTTGACGGGTCGCATCAATGGGACGGTGCAAAACAGCGCCTACCTGCTGATGTGGCAGTTAGAAGTCAGCGGCACCATTGAGGGCGATTTGCATTTTGGCGGCGGGTCGCTGCATGTGTTTCCAACTGCGATTCTTGCTGGCGATGTGCTGAGTGCCAGCCTGAGTACCCGCTTAGAAGATGTGACTGTTCCCGGCAGCGTGACGACCATCGGCTATCAACTGCTGCAAGATGGGTCAGTCGGGCGAGAGATCAGTTTTTGGGGGACAGCGCTCGCCATTGACGGCACTATCGCGGGAGATGTCAACGCCAGCGTAGGAAATCGCAATTCTTTAGGCGCGGGCAACCTTAACACGCTGGTCAATGTGCTGTTTCGCATCGAATTGATCACCCCCGGTTTGCGCGTGACCGAAGACGCGGCGATCAACGGCGTGTTGACCTACGAATCGGCTGCAGAAGGCGAGATTACGGGACAGTTGGCGAACCCTCCGGTCTTTAATCCGGTGATCGTCGTGCTTGACCTCGACAGCCAGTCAGAAATCGGGCAAAGCCTCCGAATTTATTTAGGGCGGGTGATCCGTGAAATCATCTCGCTCCTGCTCATCGGCGTAATCGCGTTGTTCCTGATTCCCATCCCGCTGCAAGACCCGCTGTACAGCATTCGTAACCGTCCGCTGCCAAGTCTCGGCGTCGGGTTGATCACTTTCATTGTGTCGTTTGTGGTCGTGCTGGCTGCTATCGCCATTAGCATCGGCATTGTGCTGTTTTTGGCGCTGCTCAACCTGCCTGATCTCGCCGTCGCGTCGGGCATCTTCACAGGCTTGATCACGCTAGGCGGCGCGGGGGCATTCTTTTTCGTGGCAATTTACATCAGCCGTGTGATCGTGTGCCTCGCGGCGGGTCGCTTCATTTTGCGGCTGTTGCTAGGGGAACGGGTCGAAGGACGGTTGAATTACCTCGCCCTGTTGATCGGCGTGCTGATCCTCGCGCTCGTTGCGTCAATTCCCGTTGTCGGGGATGTGTTTAATGCGCTGGCGCTGTTTTTGGGCTTGGGCGCAATCCTCACACTGGTGCAGCGTGAACTTGATCATGCACGCCAGCAAGCGCCCGTCAAAGCGCGTGGCGGAGAGATGCTGAAAATCCCCCCGCCCATTCTGGAAGATCGCCCCTCCAGTCCCGGCATGGAAAACCTGCCCGACGGATTCAAGTTCTGGGAGTAGAGAGCAACTAGCGGTTAGCAAAAGAAGTTGATCATGGATGCAGCTAAATCAGTGTTTTAAAGGCTAATCGCTAAAAGCTAATTGCCAATCGCTAGAGATCGTCAAGATCGCCGTTTTTTACGCCGCGCTCGAATGCCCGCCCGATCATCAGGACGTATTCGATCCATCCGGCTAACACATCTTCATCCACCGTTTTTAAGACTTCATCCAGCATATCCGGTGGGGTATCGTACAGAATTTCAGTAGACAGGCACGCCATCGCCTGCATAATCGAATCGCGCGATTCGGGCGGCTCTGATTGCAGCAGACTACGATACCATCGTTCGACGATTGGGTGTATTTGCTCACACGAAGACCCGGCAGCAAGTTCGCGGTTTGCTAAGTCCTCGAACTCGTCAAGCCAATCCGGTTCATTGGGTTGGTCGCTCATAAGCACAGCCTCAAATCCTCAAACGATACACTAAGTGTATTCAGGAAACGGCTTAAACTCAAGGAATTTACACAAACGACGTGTATAAAATGAGATTGTGCTGATAGAATGAGCGGCACATTATCAAAGGACTCTGCATGTCTGGACGCCAACGGCTGATCGCGCTGGTAGGTATCGCGGTGAGCGCAATTTTCCTCCTGATCGCTTTTAACGGTTTAAACCCCGGCGCGGTCTGGACACAGATTCAAGCAGCAAACCCCCTCCCTATTTTGATCGCCTGTGTCTGGTATTTTACAGGCGTCGCGGTGATCTCGCTGCGCTGGCAGTCGCTGTTGCGCTCGATCAAGTTTGTCCCTTTCACCGAGTTATTTCAATTGGTGTGCATCACCTACATGGGGAACAACGTTTATCCCATGCGGGCGGGTGAAGCCTTGCGCGTCGCCCTCTTGAGCCGTTCGCGGAACATCCCCATTGCCCGCAACGCCATGATCGTGCTGTTGGAACGCCTGTTTGACGGGATCGTCATGGTCACGTTTGTGGTGGTCGGTTTGCTGTTCGTGGAAGTGTCTGACGAGCGCGTGAGAACGGCGGCAAGCATCCTTGCGCCAGCCTTCTTCATCGCACTGGCGATCTTTTTCGTCGTGGCGCTGCGCCCTGAACTGCTGCGCTCGATCATCAAGTTCGTTGTGCGTATCCTTCCCGGCAAACTTGGCGCAATCGTAGAGAACTTAGGCGAGGATATTATCGCCGCGCTCGGCTGTTTACGCAGCCCTGCCGACCTGTTCAAAAGTGCGATCTTCTCATACATTAGTTGGATGTTTGAAGCATCTACTTACCTGCTCGTCGCGTCCGCGTTCAATCTGCCCGTCAATTACGCGACCATGCTGCTCACGCTTGGCGTCGTCAATCTTGCCAGTTTGATCCCCGCATCGCCCGGTCAATTTGGCGTGTTCGAGTTCTTCTGCATCATGGTGCTGACCGCAGTCGGCATCGGTGAGGCACAAGCCAGCGCGTTCGCTGTGACCATTCATTTGGTGATCTGGCTGCCTGTGACGGTGGTCGGCTTCATCTTCTTGCTGCGGCGCGGCATGGGCTTGGGCGCGATCACGCACGCGGGCGAACTCCAGAAAGAAGCGACAGCAGCATCATGAGTCGAGCCGGAAATCAAAGGAATCAGCGATGAAGATAGCGATCATCGGGGCGGGCGCAACCGGCATGGCGGCGGCGTGGGACTTGATCCGCGCCGGGCATGAAGTCACGATCTATGAAGCAGAAGGCAGCGTCGGCGGGTTGGCGGGCGGCTTCCGTGATAAAGAGTGGGCGTGGTCGCTGGAAAAGTTCTATCACCACTGGTTTCAAACCGATACCGATGTGCTAAAACTGGCTGAAGAAATCGGCGTGCGCGACCAGATCATTTTTCCGCGCCCCAAAACAAGCTACTGGATCGATGGCAAGATTCTGCGTTCGGAAATCTCGCCGTCTGCGCTGTTTCTGCCGCTCTCCCCGATTGCAAAACTACGATTCGGGCTGGTGGGCGTGTTCGTGAAGCTGTTCCCGTTCTGGAAACCCTTAGAACGCATCACTGCTGATTCGTTCTTCAAAACGCTGATGGGCGAAGAAGCCTACGGTAAGTTCTTCCGTCCGCTGTTGATCGGCAAGTTTGGCGAACAATACGACAAGGTGAATATGGCGTGGATGTGGGCGCGAATCAAAACGCGCACGCTGCGTTTAGGCATTTTCACGGGCGGTTTTCAAGCGTTTCTTGATGCGATGTCGAAAGCGATCACCGAGCGCGGGGCGAAAATTTACCTGAACACCCCTGTCGAGAAGATCGACCTAGAGGGGATGATGCCGACTCTCACGGTCAAGGGAGAGACGCATACGTTTGACCGTGTGCTGACTACCACATCGCCCAAGCTGATGTTGAAAATGGCTCCCAAACTGGCGAACACCAACTACGGCGATCAAGCGAGCAACCTGAGCAGTATTGGCGCGGTCTGCGTGATTCTGGCAACCAAGCAGCAATTGCTAACCGATGGAACCTATTGGCTCAACTTGCCCGCCAACAGCCCGGACAAGAAAAAGAGTCGCTTCCCGTTCCTCGCGCTGGTCGAACATACCAATTGGATGGACAAGGCGAATTACGGCGGCGATCATATCCTGTATCTGGGCGACTACGTTCCCGCCAATCACGAGTATTTCCGCCTGACGGACGATGAATTGATCGAACGGTTCACGGCGGCGATTCCCACCATCAACCCGGCGTTTAACGATAGCTGGATTCGTAAGGCGTGGGTATTCCGTGCGCCGTATGCCCAACCTGTGCCGTATGTGAATCACAGCGAGGACATCCCATCGCTGCAAACGCCGATGCCGGGCGTATTCTGGGCAAGCATGAGTCAGGTATACCCGTGGGATCGTGGGACGAACTATGCTATCCGCATGGGACGCGAAGTCGCAGCCATGATGATGAGATGAAAAGAAGTTAAAAGTTAAAAGTCGAAAGATAAAAGTAAAGAGATAACTCACCTTACGCAGGGTGTCAGTTTGACCCCCACCCCCGAATTCAGGGGAGGGCGCAAACAGGAGTGTGCTTGCTCCCCTCCTCGAATTCGGGGAGGGGTCGGGGGTGGGGTCAGAAATAACGATCTGCGTAAGGTGAGGAGATAAGACATTTGGGGAGTGTCTACTGTGCAACGGACGGCATATATGCCGTCCCTACAATGTGATTTTTACGTAGGGACGCGATACATCGCATCCGTTCAATAATAGACACTCCCGACATCTGCTTTTAGGTTTTTACTTTTATCTTTCAACTATTATTTTCTTTCTAGGGTACTAAAAAACTCTCGCAAGTGGGGATAGAAGGTCGTCTATGAAAATCATTGTCGTTGGAACGGGATTCGTCGGGTTGACCCATGCGGCAACTACGGCAGAGTATGGTCACGAGGTGTACGCTTACGACATCGATAAGAAGCGTATTGAAGCCTACCAATCAGGCGATCACGAGCGCATTAACCATTATGTGAACGAACCGGGACTGCCGGGGATCATCGAAGAAACGATGAATCGCTACCTGTTCTTCACAACCGATATTGCATCAATTATTGAGGGAACAGACGCGATCTTCCTGTGCCTGCCCACGCCACCCCGTCAAGACGGTTCATCCGACTTGAGCTATTACTTTGACGCGCTCAACTATATCGCGCAGTTGTTGGCGCGGCGGCAAGATCAACGGCGCGTCGTGCTGATCAACAAAAGCACTGTCCCGATTGGCACAGGGCGCAAACTGGAAGAAATTCTGCGCGAACACAATGTCCCCAATGCGGGCATAGCCTCGAACCCCGAATTTCTGCCTGAAGGCGATGCGGTAGAACGTTCACGCAAGCCGGATCGCGTGGTCGTTGGGGCGGACAGCGAAGAAGATTTCGCCATTCTGCGCCGCATCTATTCGCAGTTCGTGAACCATGTGCGAATCCGTTTCATCGAGACGACTCCCGAAACCGCCGAAGCGATCAAGTATGTGGCGAACACGCTGCTTCTAACCTACATTTCGTTCTGGAACGGCGTCGGCGCTCGTTTGGGTGAAGCCTTCGATAACGTGCGTATGGAAGACCTCAAACGCGGGGTAACTGCCGATTCGCGCATCAGCACATGGGGATCGTATGTGTCGAACGGCGCGGGCGGCTCATGCTTTGGCAAAGACATTCAATCGCTGATCTATCAGTTGAAATCAGCGGGGGAGCAAACCGATCTCCTGCAATCGGTCTATCGCATCAACGAGTATCAGAAAACCTATCTGATTGACCGCGCTATTCACGAAGCGAGTGTCAGCTTCAACCAGAAATCGGTGGCGCTGCTCGGTTTGTCGTTCAAACAGCGCACCAATGACATGCGCGACTCATCGTCGCTCAAAGTGGTCGAGTCGCTGCTGGCGCGGGGCGTGCGTGAGATTCGCGCTTATGACCCGCTGGCGCTGGTCGAAGCCCGCAAGTTCTTCAACCCCGAACACAATCACCTGTTCGAGAAGATCAGCTATTACGAGTCTCCGAAAGAGGCATTGTCAGGCAGTGATATGCTGTTTATTTCGACAGACTGGGAAGAATTTCGCGGCTTGTCGCACACCATCGAGCAGATGGTACAGCCGCCTTACCTGATCATGGATGGTCGCCGCATGATCCCCGATTTCAGCACCCTGGTGGAACGCGGGTACAATTATCTCGCGGTGGGGTCGCCCTATCTGTCAGGTCACACCAACGGGAAGTAGCCTCACCCCCTAACCCCCTCTCCGAACGGAGAGGGGGGACATGATAGTCGCTGTTTGCTCCCCACTTGGAGAGGGGCGGGGGTGAGGTTTCTTTATCCCTACAACACGGACAATCCCCTATGCCAATTCGCCTCGTAACCGACGCCGCCGCGCTGCAAGCGATCTACGCGCCGTATGTCGGTCTATGTGAGTCCCGCACATCAACGCAAGGGAATCGGACGGGCGCTGTATAGTGCGCTGCTCCCCCTGTTGAAACTGCAAGGCTTCTGCAACGCCTATGCGGGGATCGCGCTGCCGAACGAGGCGAGTACAGGCGTCCATGCGGCTTGCGGCTTTGAATTGATCGGCGTGTATCACAACGTCGGCTATAAGTTGGGCAAATGGCATGATGTCTCGTGGTGGGAACGGCGACTGCAAGACGCTGACACTGTGCCTTCTGCGCCGATCCCGATCCGCGAGGTGATCAATACGCCAGCAGGATCAGCCTGTTTGCGCGTCGATTAATCGAACGGTGGGCGCGG
>JBBQRJ010000046.1:0-17125 GCA_038214955.1 Aggregatilineales bacterium
GGGAGGGGTCGGGGGTGGGGTGGGCTTAACTTGACGCGAAGACCCCATTGGGTCGCCCATTGTACACGGGCGGGGACATTGCCCCGCCCCCTACATCCATCTTTTTCAATCCTCGCTGTACAGCAGACCCACCGTATCGGAGGCGAGGATACTGCCATCGAACGACGAGGTGGTGAAGGCGTTGACACGAATCCGCGTCCCGGTTGCAAGTCCCTGCAATTCAAGGATCACTTCCCACGTACCGTAATTGGTGTTCGGCACAGGTGTGAGCGGGCGCGGTTCTTCAATGAGGATGTTGCCAATTTCATCGAAGATTTGCACTGTGACCGACTCGCCCGAATTAATATCCGCACGCCCCACGATCAGTAGGGCGTTGTCTGGCGTGACAATCGTTCCCGGCAGCGGCGTTGTGATCTCCACAAAATTCGATCCCGTAGACGGATCACCGAAGGTCACATAACGCCGTGCCGCCGCGATGATGCTGCCATCTTGCGCGGAAGTCGAGAAGGCGTAGACCGAACCGCGAGTCCCTGCTGCCGCGTTCACATCAAGCGTCACCTGCCAACCGCCTTCACCACCTGTCCCCGCGTTCGGGCTGTTGACCGTAGTGACGGTTTCGGCTAATACGCCGCCTTCATCATCTAACAGGCGAACGACGACATTCCCTTCAAACAGACGCGCCCCGTACCCCGTGATCACGAGCGGTTCATCAATGGAGAGAATCGCGTAGGGGAGGGGGTCGTTGATCGTGACAAAGGGGTCAGTCGTCGATTCACCGACAACGACATTCACCGCGTCCGACGCGACGACACCGCCTAACATGGGATCAGGGACGTAAGCGAAGATCGTTGCCCGTGTGCCAAGCGGGACATCAAGCGGTAGCGATAGCTGCCACGACGAGTCGCCGTTGCTAATGGGCGTAAGCGCGATTGTTTCTTCGGCAAGCACATTAGATTCAGCATCCAGCACCCGCACGACGATGTTTCCTTCAGACAAACCAATCACGCGCCCGTTGACAATCGGGTTAGCGAGGACAAACGTCTGATTTTCAACCGGTGTATTGATCAGGACTTCGATTTCGCCCTCAATCGGCACGCCGGGGATTGATTGTGTCGGGGCGGGGGTGGGCGCGGCTTGCAGCCCGAACGTCACGTTGATCAAATCATCAGCGACGATATTTCCATTGTTTGGCGCACTGGCAAAGGCATAAATCGAACCTGCCGTTCCCGGCGGCACGGCGACAAACAACGCTAGTTGCCATGCGCTTTCACCATTCGCGTTTGCGCCGCCAGCGGTAGCAACCTGTTGACCGATCACTTCGCCAAGCTGATTGATCGCCCGCACGACGATGTTATATCCTGCAATGCCACGACCTGAACCGCTCACGGTGAGGCGTGCGCTGGTATCAACAGTGCTGTTGGCAAGGGGTGAGAGAATCCTCAATGTGTTCAATACAGCGGTAGGCGGCGGCACGGGCAAACGCGGCACGCGAAGCTGCTGCCCTGCGTTGATGAGATTGGTATTGGTGAGGCAGTTCGCCAGCGCCAGTTCATTGATCGTACTGGCGACGCGACTTGCAATGCGGAACAGGGTATCGCCGGGTTGCACGATGTAAGTTTGCCAGTCACCACGCACGACGCACGGTCCGCCATAGGTGACATCCACGCGATACGATGCGTAGATCAAACCATCACCGGGACGGCTGGCGAAGGCATAAATCGATCCGCGTGTGCCGACGGGTACATTGACATTCAAGTTGGCAAGCCAATTGCCTGATCCATCCTGTACAACCGATGCCTGAGCAAGAATATCGCTGTTCGCATTGAGCGCCCGCACAGTGAGACCATTTGCAAGCAGGTTTGTCGAGATACCCGCCACAGGCGCAGGGATGCCAATCGGGAAAATTGAGTTTTGCGCGGGTGTCGTAATCGTGAGCGTGGCGGCTGGCGCTTGTGTGCTTGTGGGCGTCCATGTGTTTGTGGGCGTCCACGTTAGCGTAGGCGTGAATGTGTTGGTCGGTGTCCACGTCGCTGTCAGGGTATTGGTAGGCGTGGCGGTAGGGGCGACAGTGGGCTGAACGATTCCCCATGTCACATTGACCGCTGGTGAGATCACATACGGATCGCCGCCCGTGCGTGCGAACGCGATCACGTTACCGGGGGTTCCCGGCGGCACAGGAATCCCGAAGTTGAAGACGATTCCGTTGACTGCCCAATTGCCCGATCCGTCTACAGTGGTCGTCCCTTCCCCGACTGCCGTTCCATCGGCAAGCCGAGCCTGTACGAGAATGTTATCGACTTCGACGGGTAAATTGGAATACGTTCCGCTGACGTTCACGGCGACGGACGTATCTACCACTTGCCCATTAAACGGACTTGTGATGGTGATCGTTGGGGTTTGCGCGAATGCCGCCCCTGATGCGAAAACGATCAGCAGTAGGGAGACGAATAGAAAAAGACGAGTTTTAAACATAGAAGCTCCTTGATACTTAACTATCATTAGACGATCTTTCTCTCAAGAATGATCCCTACCACTCCCCTACGCTAGGGTAGGAAAAAACTAACAAGATTCATTTTTCCCCCTTTCGCTAAAAAGCGCAATTAGGGTTTAGAATAAGTTTGTGGGAGGTTAATTCATTTTAATAAGATAAGCTGATTGCCTATGGAAAACACTGCGCTCGACCTTAGCCATTACCGCGTCCTTCTCGTTGACGATTCCCAGGAACTCCTCAACAATCTTCGCCGTTTGTTGGAAGTAGACGGTTGCAAAATCGTCACGGCAACCAGTCGCTCCGAAGCATTAGCACATCTGCAAAGCAAATTGTTTCACATCGCTGTTATTGATGTCCGCCTGATTGATGATGATCCCCGAAACCGTGATGGTTTGCAGTTGGTACGCGACATCCGTGAGATGGATCCCAGTGTCGGCATTATCATCATGAGTGTTCACGCGGACATACAAGATGTGCTGGACATGATTCAACGGCTGCCCGGCAAAACAGGTGTATTTGAAGTCAGCCGATCCCTCGCCTCTAAATTTGTTTATAAAATTCCCGCCGAACTCGAAAAACTGCCCGACATGGTGTATCAGGTTTTTCAGGACGCTGTGCAGATTGATTGGACACTCCGCATTAACGACCCTCGGGGCGTGCTGAACACACTGTCATGCAACATCCATTGTACGAAACTTCCGCAACCTGCGCCTGAACAATTAGTCGTTGAGTTGGATGAACTGCTCCGCAAGTTGTTTGCTTCTCATGATCGCATTGATCTCCTGCCGATTGCCCCGCATAAATCGGGGTTCAGCAAAGCCCATGTTATTCAGGTGGATAGATACGAAGGCGGCGAAAAAGGCGCAACTCAAATTGCCAAGTTAGGCGAACACCCGTTGATCGAACGGGAGATTATGCGCTACCGCGAACACATCAACCGTTTGACGAATGTCAATCGTCACCCCGTCGCGTTGACACCCATTCATCGCACGCGCACGCTTGGCGGCATGATCTATACGTTCCTCAACATGAACGGGCGAATTGTGGATTTTGCTGAGGTCTACGGGATTGTGAACCGGCAAGACAGAATCGATCACCTGTTGACCAACCTGTTCACCGATACGCTCTCGATGCAGCGCCGCCATACACATGGGTTGTTTGAAGGCGCGAACTTAGGCAACGTCTACAAAAATTTGCTCCGGCTTGACCCCGTTGAGTTGGTGGCGAAGCAAGAAGAACTGCTCACGTTAGTCAAAGCTATTCGTAGGGGTGAACACGCCAAGAAAATCTACTTGCGTGATGGCACGGGACTGCTCAACCCGACAGAATTTGCGCTTAACGAACCGCTGATGAACGATTTCTACGAGTCCACTATTCATGGCGATTTGCACGGGCGTAATGTGCTGGTCGATCACCGTTGGGATACGTGGCTCATCGACTTTGCCGATATGGGCAGAGGGCCCAAACTGCAAGATTTCATCACGATGGAATGCTGGTTGCTGATTTCCAGCGTTGAAAACCTCGGCTGGATGCCCTTGTTCAATTGGGCGAAGGTGTTGTTCGCCTCACGTGATGAGTTTTACCCTGAACTTCCCGATTCGCTCAAACTGATCCTGCCGATTGCGAAAGCGCATCGCTCCATCATGACCGTGCGCCGCCTTGCGGTAGAAGGGCGCATGGGCGATACAACTGTTGCCTGCCGTGCCTACCTCATCGGCTTGATGTTTACGCTGCTCCGGTTGATGACCTCAAAATTCTTGCCGTCCCTCAAGCGATTTCATGCGTTCGTCTGCGCGGCGCTGATCGCGGGGCTGCTGTCCAACTCACCGCGCAAAACGGGCATGTTGATCTAACGGCGGCGTAACTTTCACCTAACTTATCCGTATAACCAACCTATGCCCGACCATTCTCAAGATCATCTGCCTGCTCGCGTTTGCGCTGATCATCGTCATCGAACCTGCCCGTCGCTTCTTCGAGTTGATTTTGCTCACGCTAACCGACTACTTGATCATCAGATTGGCTGTCGTCGCGTGGGTGCTGATTCTGCGTGAGTCGTGGCATCACAATTGGTTTGAGCGATTCTTAGGTAGTGGTCGCATCTAAGCACGATTATTTCATCCCCCTCATCGATTATTCATCTACTCCCCCCAATTTTGTGGGGGGAGTTTTTTTTGATTACTGTGATAATTTAAAGCACGAATATCTATTTTATCCTCGAACGTGATTTGTCGTAGCCAGTAACAAAACTAGAGAGAACATGGTTTTGAAAACACTCGAAGAAGTTGCAGAGAATACAACGTGGCACACCGTCGAAACGGATGCCGTAATCACTCGCCTAAAGGCTGATGAGCGCGCGGGCATCACGGAGAGCGACGCGCAAGAGCGGCTCACTCGCTATGGCGCAAACGAACTCACTGAGAAGAAACTTAAAAGCCCCTGGTCAATTTTGTGGGAACAGATCACGAACCCGCTGGTGATGCTCTTGATTTTCGCGGCGGTCATCTCGGCGTTTCTGGGCAAAGCCGATAGCATGATCGCCATCAGCGCCATTGTCGTCCTCAACGCGATTCTAGGGGTTGTACAGGAGTACCGCGCTGAACAAGCGATGGCAGCGCTCAAGAAGATGTCCGCGCCGCTGGTGCGTGTGCGTCGTGCGGGTCGCGTCTATGACCTTGAAGCGCGTAACCTTGTTCCCGGTGATCTGGTGCTGCTCGAAGCGGGAAGCATTATTCCCGCCGATGCACGTGTGGTTGAAAGTGCGAATTTGCGCGTTGCCGAAGCCGCGCTGACTGGCGAATCACAGCCCGTCGAGAAAGCGCCCGGCGTCATTCAAGACAGCAAAGTCCCCCTTGGTGATCGTTCCAACATGCTTTACATGGGAACATCAGTGACTTACGGACGCGGGACGGCGCTCATCGTTGAAACGGGCATGAACACCGAACTCGGTCGCATTGCCGAGTTGATCCAGAGCGTCGAGAGCGAAAAGACGCCGCTACAGCGGCGCATGGATGAGCTTGGCGTCGTGCTGATCCGCGCCGCGCTGGTTGTGATGGGCGTCGCAGTCGTCGTCGGCTTGATGGCGGGTGACTCGCTTCAAGAGGTGCTGCTCAACGCGGTAGCGATTGCAGTCGCGGTCGTACCGGAAGGGCTGCCCGCTGTCGTGACGATTGCGCTGGCGCTAGGCGCTCAACGGATGCTTCGCCGCAATGCTTTGATCCGCAAGCTGCCCGCCGTTGAAACGCTTGGCTCGGTGACGACGATTTGCTCGGACAAAACCGGGACTCTCACCGAGAACAAAATGACGGTCACAATAGTGGATGTTGCTGGCGTCCGTTCCAAAATCGATGAAGTGGCGGGTTTGACCGGGACCATCAACGTGTCAGGGGTAGCCACTTCCCACGCCATTTTGCTGGCAGGTGACGCGCTGTGCAACGACGCATCACTGGAACAGGTGCAGCCGGGTGAATGGAAAACCGTCGGTGATCCGACCGAAGGGGCGCTGCTCGTAGCGGCGGCGAATTTTGGGCTGGTCAAGCCGCATGTGGATCGCGTCTTTCCTCGCGTTGGCGAAGTCCCATTCGACTCGGATCGCAAGCGTATGACGACCATTCACACGCTGGAAGCCAATGTGACGCTCAACGACAGCGAAAGCTATCTTGCACGTTTGCTGAATATCGAAACGCTTGACTATATCGCTTTCACAAAAGGCGCGGTCGATATGATGCTTGACGCCAGCACGAACGTGTGGTTTGAGGGAAAAGTCGTCCCGCTCACAGCGGAATGGCGGCGGCGTATCGAAGAAGCACAAAACGATCTGGCGCAAAATGGTCTGCGCGTGTTGGGCATGGGCTTTCGTCACATGACCGAACTGCCCGCCGTGATCAACTCTGAAAGCATCGAAAACGACCTGACATTTGTGGGTATGGTCGGCATCATCGACCCGCCGCGCAAAGAGGTCAGAGACGCGGTACAGGTGGCGAAGGAAGCCGGCATTCGTCCGGTGATGATCACTGGTGATCACCCGCTCACCGCCTTTGCGATTGCCCGTGAGTTGGGGATCGCTAAAGAAGGGGATCGCGTCCTCACGGGGCATGATCTCGGCAAAATGAGCCAATCCGAACTGGAAAATGAGGTCGAAAATGTTGCGGTCTATGCCCGTGTTTCGCCCGAACACAAGCTGAACATCGTGCAAGCATTGCAAACGAAGGGACACATCACGGCGATGACGGGTGACGGCGTGAACGACGCGCCCGCGCTCAAAAAGAGTGACATCGGCGTGGCGATGGGCATCACCGGGACGGCAGTCAGCAAAGAGGCATCCGACATGGTGATTGTCGATGACAACTTCGCTACGATTGTCAGCGCAGTTGAAGAAGGACGCACGATCTACGACAACGTGCGGCGCTTTATCAAGTACCTGTTGGCAAGCAATACGGGTGAATTGATCGTGCTGCTCACCACGCAGTTGATCGCAGGCATGACGCTGCCGCTCACTACGCTGCAAATCCTGTGGATGAACCTGATCACCGATGGCATTCCCGCGCTGGCATTAGGCGTAGAACGCGCCGAGAAGGGCGGCATGAAGCGTCCGCCCTACGCGCCGAATGAAAGTTTATTCGGGCGCGGCTTGGGGCGGCACATCGTGATTGTCGGGGCGTTGCTCGGCATCTCAGGTGTAGCGCTCGGTTACTGGGCGTTCTCGAACAACATCGCAGCGGCGAACGGCGCTCCCGCATGGAATACGATGGTGTTCATGTTCCTCACCATCGCACAGATGGGTCACGCGCTGGCGCTGCGATCCCACCGTGAGTCGATCTTCAAAATCGGGATCAGCGGCAATCGTCTGTTGATCGGTGCGGTCATCACAACGATTGTCTTGCAGCTCATATCGATCTATACACCGTTCTTCAATACACTGTTCAACACCAACCCGCTGACGCTGGAACAATTGTTGATTTGCTTGGTTCTCAGCACGGTCGTGTTCTGGGGTGTGGAACTCGAAAAGCTGTTGATGCGACGTGGCATTCTCTCGTAAGGACGCAATTTATCGCGTCCAATGATGAATAAAGGAAACTAACGCTATGAATTGTCCAATAGATGGAACACCGCTGGTCATGTCTGACCGGCAAGGAATCGAAATCGACTACTGCCCGCAGTGTCGCGGCGTCTGGCTGGATCGCGGTGAACTCGATAAGATCATCGAACGCTCCGCGAGTTTGACGGCAGGGGGAAACGACGCTCAATCGCAGGGACTCGCACCACGCCCGCCCGCACCGTTGGGGCAGAAGCGTAAGAACGACGAGCAATATTATGACGACGATGACGACTATCGCCGCCAGCATCCCAACAGCCCGTATCAACCGCGTAAGAAGAAAAACTTCCTTGAAGATATGTTCAACGTCTTCGACTAAAAAAGCAGACTGAGATCAAAAAAAGGACTGAGAAACAGCTTTTACTCAGTCCTTTTACCTCAGTCCTGTTTTTTGCTAATCCCCCGCCATCTCCGGCGACAGTTCGATTTCGCGTTCGCGCCGGAACTGCTGCGTGTACAGGCTGTAGTAATGCCCCCGTGCCTTGAGCAGTTCAGCATGTGAACCCTGTTCGCTGACGCCGCCGTTCTCGATTACGAGGATGCGATCTGCTTTGCGAATGGTGCTTAAACGGTGCGCGATAATGAAACTCGTGCGCCCCTGCATCAGCGTTTCCATCCCCTTCTGGATCAAGGCTTCGGTCAGCGTATCAACGCTTGATGTTGCCTCGTCCATAATGAAGATTTCCGGTTTCGCCAGCACCGCACGCGCTAGGCTGAGCAACTGCTTCTGACCAACGGAGAGCAAGTTACCGCCCTCACCGACCTGTTCATCATAGCCTTTTTCCAGCGTACTGATGAACTCATGCGCCCCTGCCATCTTCGCCGCTGCTTCGATTTCCGCGTCGCTGGCGTCGAGCTTACCGTAGCGCAGGTTATCGCGGATCGTGCCGCTGAACAGGTGAGGCGTCTGCAACACCACGCCGATACGGGATTGAATCGCGTGCTGCGTCATGTCGGTGTAGTCGATTCCGCCGATGCTCAACGTGCCGCCGCGTGGTTCAAAGAAGCGGCAGATCAGGTTGACCAGCGTCGATTTACCCGCGCCCGTCGGACCCACCAGCGCAATCGTTTCGCCTCGTTTGATCGTCAGGTTGAAGTCACGCAAAATCGGCTTATCGACTTCATCATCATAGTAAAACTGCACGTTGTTGAACACAATGTCCCCCGTGATCGTGCCGGGGTCAATCGCGTTTGCCTTGTCCACAATCGCGGGTTGGCTGTCCAACAGCGAGTAAGTCCGTTCGGCTGATGCAATGGCGTGCTGCATGGAGGCGAACACACGCGCCATTTCTGAGACGGGCCACAGCATGAACGTCACATACGAGATGAACGCCTGAATGCCGCCCACCGTCATAAAGCCGAGATCGATCTGCACGCCGCCGAAGTAGATGACCGCGCCCAGTGCGAATGCACTGATCAACTGCACCGAAGGCAGAAACATCGCAGCCAACCACGCCGCCTTAAACGACGACTGGTACATCTTGTCGGTCAGCACGCCGAACTCACGCAGGTTTTCGTCCTCGCGTCCCAACGCCTTGACCACGCGCACGCCCGTGATGTTCTCGTTGAACGCGCCTGTGATCTTCGAGTTCGCCTTACGCGATTCGCGGTACTCATCCAGAATGCGATTCTGGAACCCTATCGCCACGCCGATCAACACAGGGACGGCGAGGGTTACACCGAGCGCCAACTGCCAGTTGATCGTCAGCATGAAGATCACCGCTGTGATGATGTTGACGACACCCCACGTCACATCCAACATCCCCCATGTGATCAAATCTGCGATGCGCTCCGTATCAGATGTGAGCCGCGACATAATCCAACCGACGGGCGTTTTGTTGTAGTACGAAATTGACAGCTTTTGCAGGTGGTCGAACAGCGCCTTACGCATGTCGTACATTACGCGCTGACCCAATGTCCCGCACAGCCATATAAACACGAATACTGAAATCGACTGGATGACCATCAATACGCCGTAAATGCTTGCTATCTCGATGAGCCGATTTCGGTCACCGGGGATGATCGCTTCATCGATCATCATCTTGCTCAGGTAGGTGAGGAACATCCCGATCACCGACATGAACGATACTGCGAACACGAACCCTACTGTACTTTGCCAGTGGGGGCGAAGTTGTCCCAGAATGCGGAGCAGCGTTCGCCCGTTCAGTTTCGCTTTGTAATCTTCTTCTTCGTAGCCGCCAAAATCAGACATTGGCTAGTTCCTTTTCGAGTTCCGACTCGATGCGTACTTGCAGATCATAAATCTGCTGGTAGATGCCCGGCTGATTGACCAGCGTGTCGTGCGTGCCGCGCTGCACAATGCGCCCTTTGTCCATCACCAGAATTTGATCGGCGTTCATCACGCTTTGAATACGATGCGCGATAATGAACGTCGTGCGATTTTCCATCAATTCGTCTAACGCGATGCGAATGTTCGCTTCGGTTTCCGTGTCCACCGACGAGGTTGAGTCGTCTAGGATGAGGATGCGCGGGTTTTTGAGCAACGTTCGCGCAATGGCGACGCGCTGCTTTTGACCCCCCGACAGCGTAACGCCGCGTTCACCGACCAGTGTCCCATAACCCTCAGGGAAGCCCATGATCACGTCATGCACATCTGCCGCCTGTGCCGCCGCGATCACTTCCGAGTCCTCGACATGCCGCCCAACCCCGTAGGTGATGTTTTCGCGGATTGAGCGTGAGAACAAGAAGGGTTCTTGCTCCACAATGCCGATGTTTGCCCGCAAAAACTCCCGCGAGATCAGGTTCAACGCCACACCGTCCAGCGTGATTTGCCCCGACGTGTAATCATAGAAACGCGGCAGCAAATTCATGAGCGTGGTCTTGCCCGACCCTGTAGAACCGAGCATGGCAACCGACGACCCCGCTTTGACGCTAAACGTGATGTCGTTCAGCACGGTTTGTCCCGCTTCATACTCGAAACCTACGTTCTCGAAAACCATGTCACCGTTGAGCGGCTTATCCAATTTGGACAACCCTTCGGTAATCGCTTCACGGTCTTCGCGCAGAATTTTCGCCACGCGCTCGTAACTCACCAAGCCTTCGGAGGCATTCACGATGATACGACCCAAGCCGCGCATGGGTTCGATGATCCAGATGATCAAGCCGATGTAGGCGATATACGTGCCTATCGAGATTGTGCCATCCATGACCATGATCGCGCCGACAACGTAACCCGCAAGCTGTTGAACGCCACTCAATAGGTCAGTGAGGGGCCAGTAATACGCATGACCCTTCATGAAGTTCAATCCGCGCTTGTAATGTTCGAGATTTTCAACCTCAAACTTATTGCGTTCGTAGTCCTGCCGCGCAAACGCTTTGACCACACGCACGCCCGTCAAGTTTTCTTGCAACCGGGCAGACAGCTTACCTTCTTGTTCCTGATACTTTTCATACGACTTCGAGATGCGAGTGAAGAAGTACATCGACACCACGCCGATCACGGGTACGACGATCACTGAGAACAGAGCAAGTTGCACATTCAGCGCCAGCAGGGCAGCGAAGTTGATCGAAAACAGCAAGGCGATGCGCCCTAAACCGATGGCTTGTTCAGCGAAAAAACGCTGAATATGGTTCACATCCGACGTGACCCGCTGAATCAGTTCGCCGGTAGAGTTCTTACTATGAAATGCGAAGGTGAGGCGCTGCAAGTGATCGAACAGGTAGTTACGCAGTCGCAGCACAATTCCTTCTGCTGTTTTCGCTGCCCAACGCCCGCTCAAATACGTGAAAGCCCCTTCCACGACTGCGAGACCAATGAAGCTCAACGCGATCATGATCAAGGCTTGGATAATTTGATCGCGTAAAAGCACATCATCGATCAAGTAGCGCAAAAGCAGGAGTGTTCCCGTTTTTGCCGCTGCGCCGACTGCAAGCGCCAACACCGCCGCAAAGTACAAGCGGCGGAATCCTTTCAGCATACGCCACAACCCAACGAGCCGATTGGATGAAACTGAATTGCTTAAATTGAAAGATTGATTATTCAACGACTGCGCTCCCTTCTGGATGACTATTAAGCGCATGGAAGATTATACAACAACTCACCCCCTATTTAGCAAGGGGTATCTTGACGAATTAAAGAACCATTCACAATCGCAAGGGTTCATAAAGGGTCAAAACGATGTGCTGTGTAAACGTTTCACTAGATACCTCTCTATGAGGTTTACGCGGTTGTTTGTGAACTTCGCTGGACTCTCTATACAATACGATACGCGAAAGGATAGTTGTTGTTCCATGAGTAAATCGCTTCAGGCAAAAAATCCGACTTTAGTTGTAGGGACGCGCAGCGGCGTATCCGTATTGGTGATGTCCCTGTTGCTCCTCTTGATCATTGCCAGCCGTATCTATCGCCTCGATGTCGATGTGCTGGATGTGCAAACCGATGAGGCGTGGTCGGTCTGGCAAACCTACGGCACGCTGACCGATGTAATCCGCTGGACGCCTTACGACTGGACGCCCCTGTATTATGTGGGACTCGGCGCATGGCGTGGTGTCGTTGGCGATCATCCCGTGATTTTGCGCTGGCTCTCTGTGATGCTGTTCGCTATCGGGTGCAGCGCCCTGTACCGCGTGGGGCGTCGGCTGTACGGTGACGGATTGATCGCTATGCTGGCGTATGCCGCCTTCGCCTACATGGTGTTTCTCAGCACCGAAATGCGCGGCTATGCCTTTTTGCTGGCGTTGTACCCGCTGGCGATCTGGCTCACCTTGCGCTATTTCCATCGTCCGACGATTCGGCGGGCGCTCCCATTGGGGATCCTCTTGGCGGCGATGTTCTATACCTCGTTGACGAGCGCCGCCGCCATTGCCATGCTCGTGCTGTTCAGTGTGTTCCTGTATGGAATCAGCGTATGGCGCTGGATCGTGCCGGGCGTGATCGCTATGGTGATCGCCGCGCCGGAGATCATCAACAAGGCGTCGATTGCCGTTGCGCGGGCGCAAGCCACGACGATGATTCAATTGCCTTCGTTCGGTGATGCGCTGATCAATATGTACCGCGTGCATACGGGCTATCCGTTCCTCATCTGGCTTGCGTTGGTGATCATATCCGCCATGCTCGTTTTACTCCCCTCTCCCTTGGGAGAGGGGTCGGGGGTGAGGCTATTTTCACGCAATGGGGCGTCCTCTTTCCTCCCCTCTCCGTTCGGAGAGGGGTTGGGGGTGAGGCTATCTTTACTAATCTGGCTGCTCATGCCGATCCCCCTCTACTTGACCAACAGCGTACTTGGCTTCTTCAATCAACGGTATGCATGGTGGGTGATGGTTGGCGTTGCACTGTTCATCGGCGCGGGCTTGATTCGCTTACCGCGTGCGGTTCGTTTGGGTGTCGCAGCAATGCTGATCGTGTTCGCCTTTTTGCCGATTCCCCTGCGTGATTATCAATTGGGCGACCCGCCGCTGGCGTCTGCGTTCGATTGGCTGGCGGACAATGCTCGTCCCGGTGATGTGCTGTTGATCGATCCGGCGTGCGGGTGTCAAGTGCCAGAACGGTTTGCTTACCTCACCCGCGTCTATTTCCCCGACGGGTTGCAAATCGTAACTGAACCAGCGAATCATCAGCGCGTGTGGTATTTGACGGGGGCAGTCGGCGCGACGGAAAGCGTCGCGGAGCAGGTCAATCGCGGACGTGTTCCCGGTGTATTCTTTGGTCCACCGGAAGCGTTGTTCCGTGTTTATGAAGCGCCGCCCGATCCCACTGGCGATTTGTACGCGAATGGAATGCGCTTTCACGGCGCGGAGATCGTTGGGACGAACGGCTTGCCCATTTATCATGAAGGCGATTCTTTCACTTTGCGCGTGTGGTGGACAGCGGATCAGGCTTTGCCGTTGGATTACAGCGTGGGCATCTTTTTGCTGGATTCGGCGGGAAATGTTGTGCTTCAATCCGACAGCGCCCCGCAAACGACCCCGCCTGAAACGAGTCAATGGCAGCCTGAAACGATCTATGTGGAAGATCGAACTTTCAGGCTGCCATTCCCCATGCCACGCGGCACCTATCGCGTAATGCTGGCGCTCTACTGGTACGGTGATCCGGTTCGCTTCACCACCCCGAACACCGATGCGAACGGTCTGCGCCCCCTCACCAACATTGCTATAGCATCTTGGTAAAGAAGCATGAACCACAGAGAACACAAAGGACACAGAGAAATGATTGTTTTTCTCTCTGCGGTTCAAATTCTTTTCCTCCGTGATCTCTGTATTCTCTGTGGTTAAACAGTCTTTACGCGGTTTGCTCGATCCACTTGATGTCCGGCAGTTCGCGCCGATCCGCTGGCAGAATCAGGTGACTGTCGCCAAACTCGTGCCACAAATACCCCTCGCGCACCGCTTCCTGATACGCCTCGCAGATCGTGGACTGTCCCGCAATCGTGTACAGCATGGCAAGGTGACTCGTGACCGGATCATGCAGCCCCGTGATCAACCCGTCTACGACATTCACGCCGCGTTGGGGATGAATATACACGCGAGTAAACCCGCGTGAGGGTTCGATCTCATGACCGTTCCACGCAGTTTCCAATGCACGGACGACTGTCGTCCCAATGGCGATCACGCGCCGTCCTTCACGCTTCGCCGTGTTGACCATGCGTGCTGCTTTCACCGTCACATGATACGGTTCGGGGTACAACGGGTGTTCTTCCACAACATCGGTTTCGACTTCTAGGCTGCTCACACCCGTATGCAGCGTGATTGCCGCGATGCCTACCCCGTTATCGCGCAAGCTGTCTACGACGCGCTGCGTGAACGGATACGCCGCCGAAGGCATTTCGGCACTTCCCGGCACAGCCGCGAACACCGTTTGATACGTCGAAAGCGCCTGACTCTCTTGCATGTAGCCGTAGCGGATCGGGCTGCCAACACGGTTCATCGCTGCGCGAACGTCGCCATCTACTTGAGCGAACCACAGGCGCGGCAAACCGGGATACTGCGCGATCAAGCGCGTGGGCAAGTCGCCAATCGTGATCGCCATTCCTGCTGTGATGGGCAGCGGTCCCGGCTGTGATGTACTCCAGCGTGGTTCAAGCAGCCATGTGCCGTTGCCAAAATCCGTCGCCATACTGACCACAAACGCGCCGAAATCGCTATGCTGTGCGGGCAAACTGGCGGGCAAAGTGGCGCTGTCGTTGACAACGACCAGATCGCCGGGACGG
Source organism: Aggregatilineales bacterium (assembly GCA_038214955.1). Classification (GTDB taxonomy): domain Bacteria; phylum Chloroflexota; class Anaerolineae; order Aggregatilineales; family Phototrophicaceae; genus Flexifilum. Next base: position 14,750 of record JBBQRJ010000046.1, read on the forward strand.
AGAAAATGCGCCAGTTCGGTGAAGCGGGTGTGAGCATGTCCGCGTTCGCTGCTGACCATCAACCGCGCTTGATCGCGGGAAACGCCGCGCACTTCGGCGGGCTGTGTCGCTTGCAAATCGAGCGGACGCTCGAAGATGAGTTCAGACCGTCGCATTTGCTGCCTCCCAACTTTCGGCTTGCGCCGCATAACGCCCACCACTGACTGTTGCCCGATCCTGACCGAATAACCATGCCCAGAACGGCACGGTCACATCAGGCAAAGGGCGATCTGTTATATCCTCACCGGGGAAAGCGTCCTGATGCATGACCGTTCGCATATCACCGGGGTCAACGCTGACCACGCTCACACCTGCGTCACGCAGTTCGTTCGCCAGTGTCAGCGATACCAGATCAAGCGCCGCTTTGGTCAAGCCATAGCCGCCCCAACCGGGATAGCCGCCCTTCGCCGCATCGCTCGATAGGTTGACCACCAGCCCGCCGTTTGCCTTGAGCGCGGGCAGAGCCGTCTGTGCCAACGCGAGGGGCGCGACTACATTGATCTTGAACACGCGCTCCAACGTTTCCAACGGATATTCCGCTAGTGGCAGCAGGGGGGACACACCGAGGTCAGACGCATTGTTGACCAGCACGGACAAATCACCGAGTGATTGCGCGGCGTCAACCACTGCTCGACGATGCGCGGCGTCGGCAACATCACCGACGACTGTTTTAACGGGGATGTTGTACGATGCCAGCGAATGGGCGACTTTTTCGAGTGCTTCGGCATGACGGGCGGTCAACACGAGTGCATACCCTTGACCCGCGAGAAATTGCGCTAAGACTTCACCTAAACCGCGACTTGCGCCTGTGATAACAGCTACTTTTGCCATGTGGGTAACTCTCCTCGTGCCTACAATATGCCTCTACTATACGCTATTGTGGGAACAAGGTCGTCCTGCGGGGGGACAGTCTATAGGCTGTACATAGGTACAGTTATGCCATTTTGCTGCGTTGGTACACCGCCCGCGAAGCGCGATCAACCAACGCTTTGCAGTCTATCGGGGAGGGGCGCATCCGTCAGCCAAGCGCGGATCATGGCGGAGAATAATTCAGGGTCTTCGCCATTCCATGCGTGATGCAGTCCCGGCACGAGTCGCCCTTGCGCGTTCGGCATGATCTTAGGGATAGCGGTTACACTTTCCACCGTCGTTTTGGTTTCTTTGCTCCCCGCTGTGACCAATGTCCGTACCGGGATACCGCTCAAATCCGGCAGCTTAAAGACGTACAGTTCCGCTAGAATCCGCTGGAACGCCTGACGAGACATCGCCATCATGCTTTCGGTGTACAGGTCAGCGACATCATCGGGCATAAACATCATTTTTGCTTGCGCCCGCACGAACCATGCGCTTTTCATGAATCTCTGCATCAGCCGGATTTGCAGCCCCGTCAACCCATTGATCGGCGGCGCGACAGCCGTGACTCCGCTCATTATTGCACAATCAATGCTGTTCGCATATTTTGCCAGCGCGTACAGCGTCACATAGCCGCCAAGCGATAAACCGACCAACGATGCCCGCCCATTCGTCCCACGCTCACGGATGATCGCCGCGATTTTATCCGCCGTATCTGCCATTGATACCCATTCAATGTGATTACTCTTGCCGTGTCCCGGCAAATCCACGTTCACGCAGTGATAATCGGCAAGCGCGTCGGTTTGGGCTTCCCACATCCAGCCGCTTGTCCCGGCGCCATGCAAAAACAATATCGTCGGCGCGTTGGGCGTGCCGCTTTCCTTCATATACAATTCCATGTTATTTGTCCTCGTGAGTAAGTTGGTGAACGTATTTCGTAGGGACGCGCAACGGCGCGTCCGTCTTTTAATCCTCTGGAATGCTGAACAATGCGAAGATGTAACGCTTCACTGCTTCATCGCTTGGCGCAGTGATGTAGGGCAAGGCAAGTGACCGGAACTGCTCGGTTAGGCTGTGAAACTGTTCGTCTGTCAGGTAGAGCGCCACTTTGTTGTAAACCATGTCTTTCATACGCTCGTCCGTTCCCTGCCGCCGCTCCAAGTAGCTCGTGAAGTCTTGCAGCAGCGAGGAGAGAAACACGATGAAATAGCGTAGATGATCTTCATCGCTCACCGATTCGATTTCATCCGGGCGCAGCCGTGTAGAGCCTTCGACCAGCGCGAAAACCTTCTCGACTGTCCCGCGCACGGGACGTTCATCCACAACGTTCAAAATGCCACCTTTCAGCAGCGCATTGATGTGCCTATACAGCGATGTTTGCGGCACATCGGTGATTTCTAGCGCGATCTGTCCCGGTGTGAGGGGTTTCCCCGTCAGCGCCATGATGATCCGTATGCGAATGGGGTGCAGCAGTAAATCGATTTT